>DMSR01000270.1 GCA_003457145.1 Bacillus sp. (in: firmicutes) | reverse complement strand
GGACCATAAAACATCGTCTCATCTACTGCCTCACCATAAACATAGACGGCATTATATTCATTATGGACGGATGCCAATGGGTGGGATACTGGCAATAGTGCCGGCTGGACGCTTACCTCGACCTTCTCTCCTTCGCGGTGGGCGATTCCAAGAAGCTTCATTGTATATCCAAGCTGTTTTCCATAATGCAAATCTTCTTCGGTCACCTCGGTTATTCCTTTAACCTTGACATCATCCAGGTCAATCTTCATCGAAAACCCAAGTGTTGCCATGATCGTCATCTTTCTAGCTGCATCTAGTCCTTCGACATCGGATGCCGGATTTGCTTCAGCATAGCCAAGCCTTTGGGCATCCTTCAAAACAGCTTCATAAGCAAGTCCTTCCTGGCTCATCTTCGTTAAAATATAATTCGTCGTGCCATTCACAATCCCCATCATTTTTGTAATCCTGTCTGAAGCAAGGCCATCGGCCAGGCTTCGCAAGATTGGAATGCCACCTGCTACACTCGCTTCATAAAAGAGATCGCACCCATTTTCAGAAGCAACGGTCAAAAGCTCTGAACCGTGAACTGCCATTAAGTCCTTATTTGCCGTTACGACGTGCTTTTTCATCCTTAATGCTTTCAATAAATATTCCCGTGTCTCTTCAACCCCGCCCATTACCTCAATAACTACGTCGATTTCAGGGTTACTCAAGATGTCTTCCGGATTTACCGTCAGAAGAGAAGGCTCAACTTTGACTGTTCTTTCCTTAACTGGATCCTTGACAAGGATTTTTTTCACTTCAACTGGGCAGCCGACTTGGTGCATCAGTTTATCCTGATGATTTTCAATGATTTTAACGACCCCCGTGCCAACTGTACCTAATCCTAAAAGTCCAATCGAGATAGCTTTCATAAGTTATTCCCCTCTCTTTATGTCCTCTCTAAAAGAACAAATGTTTATGTATAGTAGACATTATAAATTCATCCTTTGCCTTTTACAAGGGGATTTTATCTGCGCACCACTATGTAAACGCTTTATCATATGCGGCTCTAAGCAAAAAAAAATTAACCTTTCAGAGATGAATGGTATGTTAGAAACACAAAAAAAAGCCTTTTCTCTAAGAGAAAGGGCTCCGGGATAGCATTCTATTGGACAAGTTCTTTATTAACAATTGTTTTTGGTCTGTCACCTGTCAGAACTGCCTTAACATTTGAACTGCAAAGCTTGATCATCGTTGTTCTTGTTTCCGTGCTTGCACTCCCGATATGCGGCAAAGCCGTAACATTAGGGAGCTGAAGGAGCTGGTGGTCTGCAGCAATAGGTTCCTTTTCAAAAACATCGAGACCAGCAGCAGCGATTTCACCATTTTTCAATGCCTCATATAATGCTTGCTCGTCCACAACAGGTCCACGCCCTGCATTGATGAAAATGGCACTTTTTTTCATTTTAGAAAAAACATCAGCCGTGAACAGGTTTCTCGTCTCGGGAGTGAGCGGCGCCAAAGAGACGACATAGTCGGACTGGGCAACAAGCTCTTCAAACGAACTGTATTGTGCTCCTATTTCACTTTCGGCTTTACCTTTTCTTGAGCGGTTATGATATAGAATATTCATGCCAAACCCTTTTGCGCGACGGGCGACTGCCTCGCCAATTTTACCCATGCCGACAATTCCTATGGTCTTTGAATGGATATCATGGCCAGCAAGGAGATATGGACTCCATCCTTCCCATTTTCCTGCCTTAACATATTCGGCAGCTTCCACATTACGCCTGGCAGTTGCCATCAGCAGGACAAATGTAAGATCAGCAGTCGTCTCCGTTAAGACATCAGGTGTATTGCTTACAATGATTCCTCGCGACGTCGCCGCTTTCACATCGATATTATCAAAGCCTACTGCCAGATTCGCCACGACTTTAAGGTTTTCACCGGCAGAAAGCAATTCTTCATTAACCTGGTCGGAAAGCATTGTAATCAAGGCACTGGCTCGCTTCGCTTCTTCTAACAACACTTCTCTCGGAACCGCGACATCTTCATAATCCCACATTTTCACGTCAAAATGCTGTACAAGTTCAGTAATCGTTTCTTCAGGAAGTTTGCGGGTGATATACACATATGGCTTCATCAAAATTCTCCTTTATGTAAGCGTTTAATTACCGTAGAATAATTTTATTCTACCACAAATCGCCTGCATTTCGGATGAAAAGTTTCGTTTACCGTAATAACCATTCTACCCCCGGTAGCTTTGCTGCTTTTACAGGTGCTTCACCGATCTGATAAAAATTCCCAAGGAATCTTTCATGTTCAGTACTTTGATTCAAATACTTCCTCAAATGGTCTTCGAGCTGATTCCTCATTTGTTCTGATTGAGTAATATAGTAATTCTCGACGCACTCAAAGTAATGGAGCGGGAACAGAAGTCTTGCATACATAAGCCTCCATGAAAATGGCGATAAAACTGAAAGGCTTTGATATTCAGCTAAAAAGCCTTTGATATCAGGCTGGCTTGTCTGGGTATTGGAAAAGTACCGCTCTCTTATCCATTCGGCTAAATCCCTGCTTCCATGGTCGAATACCCAATCAAATGGATTTTTCACAAGATAGGGACCTTTCCAAGTAGAATAGGTGAACCGCTCATGGCAAACCGTACCATGGTCAGTCTGCATTGGCTTATCGTCAATCTCAGTGTCAGCAAGATATTGGATCGCATTTTCTGCCAGCCCCATGTAATAAGGGAACGACTCGATGAACATTCTTTCAAATTCGTCCTCAGGTTCGATGTGCAGCTTACTGTTCCAAACCTGTTCCATCTGATCCAGCCTTTTTTCCCATAGCTGCTTCCACTGCCCGACCCTATTTAGGCTTTGGACTTTAAATGGAATTTTCCTTCCCCTCATATGAAGCTTAGCCAACTTCCGGCCCGTCTTCATCCCTTCTGGAGTCCGGGCTGCCCGATTCTGGAGCACGCAGTATTTATTGCCCTCCCACTCGGAAATTCGTTTACCTTCTTTGTTTGCCACCAGCATTGATACATGCCGGTCGCCATATGCCTGCATATGCTCAGTGATTCTCCCTATTTCGGTTATTTCTTGCTCGTCCCTGCCGTTTGCCGACATAATTAAATAAAGTCCTTCCTTTTGCTTATATCCATGATATCTTCCAAGAGTTACTTCTGAATCCGCAGAAATTCCATATACTTCTTTTAACATCTTCTTGAACAACTTTGCCACCTCATTTCAAAGCACCTATAACAAATATATGTTTGTCATTAAAAAACTTGTGTGAACAATGAAATGAATAACTGCTTTCATTATGGAAATGATTTAAAGGAGCGATTATCTTTCACCAAACGGATTATACAGAATAATTTAGGATAAATAGGAGAAGAAAGCGAAACTGCATTTATCGGCAAATAAAAATAGGAAAGGTGATGCAGATGTTACAAAAAAAACGCGCGATCCATATGACTGAGGAAACAGCCCGACAATGGCTCCACGAACGTGGTGTTGAAATACAGGATATTGCGGACCTAGTATTTTACTTACAGGAAAAATACCACCCAGACCTCCAGATGGAAGACTGCCTCGAGAATGTTGAGAGGGTTCTTTCCAAGCGGGAAGTGCAAAATGCAATCCTGACCGGAATCCAGCTTGATATCCTTGCTGAGCAAAAAAAACTTGGAGAGCCGCTGCAATCAATCATCGAAACGGATGAAAGCCTTTATGGAGTTGATGAGATCCTTGCCTTTTCAATCGTGAACATTTATGGTTCTATCGGATTTACTAATTACGGATACATTGACAAACAAAAGCCAGGGATATTAGAAAAATTAAATGATAAATCGTCCGGCAAGTGCCACACATTCCTTGATGACATTATAGGCGCCGTCGCAGCCGCTGCATCAAGCAGACTTGCTCACAGGGCAGCGAATATAGAAGATTGACCTAAAAGGGACCTGCGCCACTTTCGGCTGCAAGTCCCCTTTTTAAATAACTTATACTTCCCACTCATCAAGAGAATCCACTGTGTAGGTAGGCATCTCCTGATACCCTTGGAGAAGCTCTTTCGTTGTAACTCCGGTATGCACCAATAACGTATCCATTCCTGCTCTCATCCCTGCGAGAATATCTGTATCATAGTAATCACCGACCATCAGGGTTTCCTCTTTTTCTGTTCCAAGAACCTTTAAGGCTTGTTCCATGATAACCGATTCTGGTTTCCCGATAAATACAGGCTCGGTCTGGGTTGAAACAGCAATAACTGAAGTCAATGAACCATTTCCAGGCAGCAAACCACGCTCATTTGGAATGGCGATATCCGCATTCGTCGAAATGAAGGTTGCTCCGTTTCTTACAGCAAGACAGCCTACGGCTAGTTTCTCATATGTAATTTCGCGATCAAGTCCCGAGATAACGAAGTCTGCATCTTCTCCAGCCATTGTTAAACCCTTTTCGGAAATAGCGGTATGGATGCCTTCTTCCCCAATTACATATACAGTTGCATCCGGTTTTTGCTCATAAATATAATTCGCAGTCGCCTGGCTGGTTGTGAAAACTTGCTCCTCTGTCGCAGGAATATCGAAGTTCCGAAGCTTATCGGCAACCTGTGCAGGTGTACGTGTTGAATTATTCGTAACAAATAAATAAGGTATTCCGTTATCAATCAGCCTTTTGACAAAATCAGCTGCTGCTTCGATCCGTTCAGAACCCCTGTACATCGTACCATCCAAATCAATCAAATAACCTTTATATTTCTTCATGATAATCCACTCCTAACATTATCGTGCCCGAAACCCTATTTTATAAAAGAACGAAGACAAGTGCAATGGCCGGGATGCACAAAAAAGAGACCGCTGATGCACGGCCCCGTCTCATTAAGACTATTTCTTAAAGGCCGATACAGGCCCCAGCTCATTCGTTAAATATTCAAGCACCCTCACAGAAAAAAGCTTGAGCTCTGATAGCTCAGCCTCAAATGATTTTTGCAAGGTGAGGTGGTCGACAGCAGTATATTGCTGGACGAGCACCTTCCGAAACTGAACGGTCTTTTTCAGGCTTTCACTCATCTCTGTTGTGATGACTTTTTCGTCCAGTAAAATATCGATAATGTCCTCATAGCTTCCGGGATCCCGCATGATGAATCCATCAATCATACTATTGCCAACATCCAGGACTGATTCAATCATCGTATGGGCAATCCGCTCAAGCGCTGCCCGCTCCATAGGTGTTTCCCATGTTTCATTCATCTCGAAAAGTTCAATTTGCCTATTTAAAAACTGTAATGTTCCTTCAATTTGTTCGCGGTCAACAAAGTACATTTTTATCACCTCATACAGATGCCAGACGGCTTTTCAGTAATCCAGGCCGCGCGTAAAAATACCCCTGTGCTAAATCGACCTTGTTCCTCGAAAGCACGGATGCTTCCTCAGCGCTTTCAATTCCTTCGGCCACGACCAGGGAGCCCGCTTCCTTTGCCACGAGCAGCAAGCCTTTCAGCATCGATTCCTTCACTGAATTCTTATCAATATTTTGAATGACCGAACGGTCGATTTTTATGACGTCCGGCATGATTTCACTGATGGTGTTCAAGCTGGCATAGCCTGCTCCTGTATCATCAACTGCAATTTTAAAGCCCATCGCTCTTAACACCTTTATATTATAGATGAAATTCTCGATTCCCTCAATTGAATCCCTTTCAGTAACTTCAAAGGTAATTTGGCCAGGCAGTATACTAGTATATCCCTGCATCATCTTCTTTAAATCCTGGACAAACCTATAGTTCCCGAGTGTTATAGGCGTAAAGTTTATAAAGATTTCATGTCTGCAGCCAGTTGAAGCAATCTGTTCAAGTGTCTTGGCCAGCACAATCATCTCCAAGTCATAGAGCATGCCTGTCTGCCTCGCGACCGAAAAAAGCTGCAAGGGACTTTCTAGTCCTGTGCCCTCCGGACCACGCGTGAGCATTTCCCAGGCGCGAATCTCCTTCGTTGCTACATCGATGATTGGCTGGGCCAGAAGCTTTATGCTTTTCTGGGAGATAATTTTATTCACTTCATAGACCATTTCATTAAAATCGGATTTTATCCTTTTTTCAGCCATCGCGAACGCTTGCTGATGTGCTTTTAACACCGCTTCCTGTACTGACCCTATGGATTTATCAATGAAAATGTATCCTGTATCAAATACGGGTTTGACAGAAGAATATTCTATAAAAAGCTTGCTTTGGACTTCCAGCAGAATCTTCTTCATCTTCGAGTCGATTTCTGATATACAATGTCTGTCATGATCAACCCTCATAAACAAGCTTAGGCTGTCATTATAATAATCATGCAGGATGATCATATCCTGCTTATCTATCTCTTTCTCGATCGCACTTTTAAAGTGCTTCTTCATGTCTTCAAGATATTTCCCGTCGTCTTTACCCAGCTGGGCAGCCAGTTCTCGCTGGTTCCTGATGGTATATGCGATAACTGCCACTTCGCAGCCCTCTTTAAACGCTTTTTTAACACCTGAAACGATAGGGTCCCGCAAAATAAACTGAGGTGGGTAGTAGCATATTGATGAATGCGGCAACATGATTTTTCCCCATCCAAGCAGGTGATCTATAATGCTGGTAGTACGGCGGGCCATAAGTTTCAATCCTCTCAGAAGTTACCAATTATTTTTCTTTATTGTACCACATTTATCAAAAATAGAGATTTATTCCTATAGTAATTAAGAATNNAAGAATATATTTCTTTTTTCAGATAAATTCTGAAATTGTCGGTTTTCTGGTAAGATTATCATTGAAGAATGCTGTCGAAAATGGAGGAGAAACTTTTGGAACGCGAACTCGCACTTGAAATCGTTAGAGTAACGGAAGCCGCCGCACTTGCTTCCGCCCAGTGGATGGGCCGGGGAAAAAAGAATGAAGCCGATGATGCCGCAACAACGGCAATGCGCAAAATGTTTGATTCCGTCAACATGGATGGAATCGTTGTCATTGGTGAAGGAGAATTAGATGAGGCACCAATGCTTTATATTGGCGAAAGACTTGGCACCCGCATAGGACCAAAAGTCGATATCGCCGTTGATCCGCTTGAAGGCACAAATATAGTTGCAAAGGGGCACAACAATGCGATGGCAGTAATAGCTGTCGCTGATAAAGGAACGCTCCTCCACGCGCCGGATATGTACATGGAAAAAATAGCCGTCGGAAAAAAGGCTGCTGGCAAAGTCAGTCTTGATGATCCAATCGAAAAAACAATCGATATCGTCGCTGAAGCCAATAATAAACGAGTGCAGGACCTAACTGTCATCATCCAGGAAAGGGACCGGCATGAAGAGTTGATTGAGCGAATCAGGCAAAAAGGTGCCAGGGTCAAATTGTTTGGGGATGGAGACGTTGGTGCTTCGATCGCAACAGCACTTCCACATACAGGGATTGACCTTTTCGTTGGAACCGGCGGAGCGCCTGAAGGAGTTATTTCGGCAGCCGCGCTCAAGGCACTCGGGGGCGATATGCAAGCAAGGCTCGTCCCTCAGACGATTGAGGAAGAAGAGCGATGCATCGCCATGGGCTTAAAGGATCCCCGCCAACTGCTGACGCTTGACGATCTTGTATCCGGAGATGATGCNNATCTTTGCAGCAACAGGAGTTTCAAGCGGGGAACTGCTTGACGGGGTAAGGTTCCTTGGAGGAGACCTTGTAGAAACCCATTCCATCGTCATGCGATCAAAAACAAAAACGGTCCGCTATATTACAGCGCACCATCATCTGGAATCCAAGCCGCATCTTGTGATGGTGTAGGATTCGTACATTCAGATCCAAAAGCTGTAAAAATAAATTATCTGCCANNACAGAAGGAATTAAACAACTTAAATGAACGAGAGCTATACTAGGAGGATAACAATGACTGAAAGATTTTATTTATACGATGACACAGAAGAAACTAAAACCCGCTATGTAAGCTTCATGGGCGAAAATCAGCGATTTGACCTGGCAATCATGCAGACTGGCCGGTATTACGGCAAGAGCATCGTCCTCGATATACAGGGAAGCCGCTATGCGATTATTGGACAGGATGATTTGGATGAAGAAGGCTATCTAGAATTTGCCTACAACCTTTCTGAAGAAGGTGCAACAGAACTCCGTTCATTCCTGCGCCAGCTAATCTAG
>DMSR01000473.1 GCA_003457145.1 Bacillus sp. (in: firmicutes) | reverse complement strand
CAATGGGGCCATGATTTCCGGCCTAGCTATCTGCAAATCTCAGGACTGGCTAACCGTCTGCCCAAACAGCCAATTGTCCTGGCGTTGACGGCTACAGCGACACCGAAGGTCAGGGAGGACATTTGTGCCTCGTTAAAAATAAATCCTGAGAACACGATCATTACAGGATTTGAACGCAAGAATTTGAGTTTCTCCGTGATCAAGGGCCAGGACCGCCAGGCATTCATGAAGGAATTTGTGAAAAAGAACGAAAAGGAAGCTGGCATCATTTATACAGCGACAAGGAAGAATGTGGACCAGCTGTATGAATGGCTGCAAAAGGAGGGCATCAATTCCGCCCGCTATCATGCAGGCATGAATGACGATGACCGCAACAGCGAGCAGGAGCGATTTTTACAGGATCAGGCAACAGTAATGGTCGCGACCTCTGCGTTTGGAATGGGGATCGATAAAAGCAACATCCGCTACGTCATCCACTTCCAGCTCCCGAAAAATATGGAGAGCTATTATCAGGAGGCTGGCCGTGCAGGGCGTGACGGTCTGGATAGTGATTGTATCGTGCTGTATTCCTCGCAGGATGTCCAGGTCCAGCGCTTCTTGATCGACCAGTCGGCTGATCGCGAGCGGATTGCTCCTGAACTCGAAAAACTTCAGCAAATGGTCGGCTACTGCCATACCGAGGAATGCCTGCAGTCCTATATACTCCATTACTTTGGCGAAACTGAAACCGTGCCATGCGGCCGCTNNCGCTGTGGCAATTGCGTTGATTCTCGTGAAACACAGGATGTGACGAAGGATGCGCAGATGGTGCTGTCATGCATCATCAGGATGGGCCAGAAATTTGGCAAGGCAATGACAGCCAATGTACTGACCGGTTCGAAAAATAAGAAAGTCACCGAAATGCGGCTCAATAAACTGCCAACATATGGCCTCATGAAGGAGCGTAACGCCAAACAGGTAAATGATCTGATTGAATTCCTGATTTCCCAGGAGCTCATCGGTGTCGAGCACGGCACCTATCCAACCATCTATGTACCGGAAAAAGGCAAGGACGTCCTCCTTGGCAAAATTCAGGTGTTCCGGAAAGAAGCCGTGCAAATCAGGCAAGTATCGAATGATGATCCATTGTTCGAAGAGCTGCGGGCACTGCGGAAAGATGTCGCCGAAGCGGAAAAAGTGCCGCCATTCGTGATTTTCTCCGATTCTGCTCTGAAGGACATGTGCCTGAAGCTTCCGATAACTGGTGAAGAGTTCCTTAAAGTCAATGGAGTAGGGGAGCACAAGCTGAAAAAGTATGGCACGCCGTTTATTCAGAGAATTATTGAATACTGCGAGGAACATCCAGAGCGGCAGCCAGAGATGAATGCCGAAACAGCCCCGCCAAAGCCGGTGAAGAAAGCCTTAACAGATTCTCACATGGAAACGTACAAGCTCCACCAGGACAAGCTGGATGTTTCGGAAATAGCCGCGCGACGCCAGCTGGCGCAAAGTACGGTGGAGAATCACTTGATCCAGTGCATCCAGCAGGGAATGGTAGTTGACTTTACATTACTCGTACCTTCCCAGTACATTGATGCCCTGGAAAAAGCAGTAGCAGAAGCAGGCCGCGACCGCCTGAAGCCAATCAAGGAACTGCTGCCTGAAGAAATCAGCTATTTTATGATAAAAGCATTTTTATATATGATTAGGGAAAAAGTGAAGTAGGCGGAACCTTTTCAGGTTACGTCTTTTTTTTATGGCTCTTTTCGTAAACAACAGGAAAGGGATTTAAGGTCCATTGAGAAACAGCCTTTTTAATAATGCAAAAGCTTATGCTTGAGCAGTTTATCTTAGGATGAAAAAGTCTATTCTTTTTTTATATAATACCAAAATAAAAAGATAGATTTACCCTATCACGGGATGTAAAATAGATATCAAAATAATTCCACTAAGCCATTGAAATTGATCCATTTTGAATTACAGGAGGAAACAGCGGAGCCTAACGAATAATAACGACTTCTATGCATTTAACTATCTAATTATTCTGATAATAAAGAGGTTGATGAAAAATGGTAATGGACGCAAAGGAATTAACAATTAAGGAACCAACTATTTTCAATCACATCGGTAATAAAATAATTACCGAGGATCGTGAAATTAATATAATTGCTAGATTCGAAGAACCGTTGGTCGTGATTTTAGGAAATGTATTAAGTCATGAAGAATGCGACGAACTTATCAGGCAGTCAATGGACCGGATGAATCGTTCAAAAGTTGCAAATTCACTTGAAGTAGAGGAACTCAGAACAAGCAGCAGCATGTTTTTTCAAGAAGGTGAAAATGACCTTGTTGCTAAAATCGAAAGAANNATACCTGTGGAACACGGGGAAGGCCTCCAGGTTCTTAATTATACGATCGGCCAGGAGTACAAGGCCCATTTTGACTTTTTTAAATCAGCGAGCAACCCAAGAATCAGCACACTGGTTATGTACTTGAATGATGTCGAACAAGGAGGAGAAACATACTTCCCGAAACTAAATCTCTCCGTATCCCCGCAAAAGGGAATGGCCGTGTATTTCGAATACTTCTATGATAATCAGGATTTAAACGACTTAACGTTACATGGCGGGGCACCAGTAGTCATTGGCGATAAATGGGCGGCAACCCAATGGATGAGAAGGAAAAAAGTATAGTAAAACGGAAGCAAGGGTGCCCTTGCTTCTTTTCTTTTTAATGGGCATGAATGCAGGTAACCTTTCAGCCTGGAGAACGTCGAATTAGAAAAGGGGGAATGGGTATGGAAGCAATTAGATTCTTTTTCCTATTTGTTATTGTACTGACAGTCAGTCTTTCGGGATGTTCGGGAAAAGCAGGCCAACAAAGGGAGGGATATGTCATTGAGGTAAAAGCCAATACGATATTGATTGCGCAAGATATTAGTCTTGAAAGATATAACGAGCTCAAGGGTGTTTCTAGTGAGGGATTGATCGATCAGGGCGGGCTGGGATTGATCTGGCTGACATATAAAAAAAGCGGGGAGTTTGAAAAAGGCGACCATGTTGTGTTCTGGATTGACGGTGGTGTGAATGAAAGCTATCCGGAGCAGGCCAGCGCGAGCAAAGTTGAATTGAAATAGCGTTATCTAGGCCGGTGCTTTTCGCAATCATGTCTTTTATATGATAAAATCTGATTTAGCTAATTCACAGCAAAGGACGGAAAACATGAGCAAAACGATACCGGTTCAAAAAAACGATTATATAGATGTAGAGTTTGTGGATTTGACGCATGATGGAGCGGGCGTTGCCAAGGTTGATGGCTACCCGATCTTCGTTCAAGGCGGACTTCCCGGCGAAAAGGCGAAGATCAAAGTAATTAAGGCAAACAAGGGTTATGGGTTTGGACGCTTGACTGAGATTCTGGAGAGAAGCACATTCCGTGTCGAGTGCCCGGCTGAGGATGCTCACAAGTACGGAGGCTGCCAGCTTCAGCATATCAGCTATGAAGGCCAGCTTAAGTATAAAGAAAATCAGGTGAAGCAAGTGCTGACGCGCATCGGCAAGCTCGAAGATGTGACGGTTCATCCGATTTTGGGAATGGAGCATGCATGGCATTATCGAAATAAAGCGCAGGTGCCGGTTGGAGAGAAGGATGGCAAGCTGATTGCGGGATTTTTCAAGCCGCGCAGCCATGAAATCGTCGACACGAACGAGAGCCTGCTTCATCTTACGGAAATTAACGAAGCAGTACAGGCAGTAAAAGAAATCAGCAGTGAACTCGGGATCCAGCCGTATAACGAGGAGTCGCACCAAGGCGTGCTTCGCCACATCATGGCCCGATATGGCATGCAAACAGGAGAGCTGATGGTCGTTGTAGTCACGAGAACCAACGAAATCCCACAGAAGGATAAACTGGTTGAGAAAATCATCGCTAGGCTGCCTAAGGTAAAATCAATTGTTCATAACGTTAACTCTAAGAAAACAAACGTGATCATGGGAGATAAAACGGAGGTCCTTTGGGGAAGTGAAGTAATCTATGATTACATCGGTGACATCAAGTTCGCAATTTCAGCGCGTTCGTTCTACCAGGTAAACCCTGAACAGACAAAGGTGCTGTATGATAAAGCACTGGAATACGCGGAACTGACAGGCGAAGAGTCCGTTATCGATGCCTATTGCGGCATCGGTACGATTTCCCTGTTCCTTGCGCAAAAAGCCAGGAAGGTATTCGGTGTTGAAGTCGTACCCGAAGCCATCGAAGATGCAAAAAGAAACGCAGAACTGAATGGAATCACAAATGCTGAATTTGCAGTAGGCGAGGCCGAAATCGTCATCCCAGCCTGGTACGAGGAAGGCAACAGCGCCGATGTCCTCGTCGTCGATCCGCCACGAAAAGGATGCGACGAAGCATTGCTGCAAACGATCATCAGCATGAAACCGAAAAAAGTCGTCTACGTATCCTGCAATCCAGCCACCCTAGCCAGGGATCTGCGAATCCTGGAAGATGGCGGGTACAAGACCGTTGAAGTGCAGCCAGTTGATATGTT
>DMSR01000462.1 GCA_003457145.1 Bacillus sp. (in: firmicutes) | reverse complement strand
AACGCATGTATCAGAAAGTTTTCCTTCTACAGTAATTGACTCGTTCCTCAAAATGCCTTCAAGTGTAAATCCGAGTCTCTCTGGAACTGCTCTGCTCTTTACATTCGAAAAATCAACTCGAATTTCAACTCTGCGAGCCCTTAGCTCTCTAAAAGCGAAAGCAGAGACCCCTTCTGCTGCTTCTGTCATAAATCCATTTCCGCTATGACGAGTGTCAATCCAGTAGCCAATTTCGAATTTGGGGACCTCCCAATTGATTCTATGCAAACCTGAGGAAGCAATGAATTCGCCTGAATCTTTTTTAAAAACAAGGAGGCGCAGATCTGTTCTATTTAAGAAATTGACATGGGCTTCTCGGATGTTGACCTCACACTCTTCCACTGTTTGTTCCTTTTGTGCAAAAGGCATCCAGGGCTTTAACTCGGAAATCGATGCATTGATCGCGTGACAGACCCCTGCTCCATCTCCAGGCAATGGCTTCCTGATCAAAAGTCTGTCCGTTTCAAATTCAACTGGAAATTCTAGTAACAATGGATTCATTTTCTCCCCCCTCTCACTTTAGATAATTAAAGAGAGCAGCCTTTCCCGCTCTCTTTTTAAAATTTCTATTCTAAATGCTGATATCCCTCTTCTGGAAGAAGAAAAATGTAACGATCATGAAAATTGCATAATATACAGCAAGAATTGAAAGTGAAATCGGCATTGTTATATCCTCAAGGATTTTCTCCTGTAGCGCGTATACAGTCAAATCTAGGTGAGGGAAAATCAAGAATTCAGCCCAAACGTATTTGTCTGACAGCAGTAAGATTATTCCGCAAAGCGTAGATGAGAAAAACAGTACGAAGATTCCGATTCCAACGGCAAGTGCCTGACTCTTAAACAAGGTTGAAAGCATGAACCCAATCGTCATGATCACCAGCAGGCTTGGTAGATAATAAAGCATTTTAAGGAAGAACTGAGTCCCAACGACTGCTTCCTTTCTGCCTTCTAGCGTGACTTCGAAAATTTTGGTGTTAAAATCGCCACTTCCAAACAAAATTAATCCTATTATATAACCTGAAACAATAAGAGTGGCCGCCAATAGTAAAGCATAGATGATTACTGCAATGTACTTTGAGAGCAGTATGTTCCATCTTTTATGTGGCCTGATCAGCAGCTGCTTGATCGTCCCATCAGAAAACTCGGCTGCTACGTTGGCGCTGCCAACAATAACAACAAACAAGGTTACAAGTGAGCTTACACCTATCACCACGTCATTCATGAAGTGCCAGTTTGTTTTTGCTGTAGGGTTAATATCCTTGTCCAAAAATTCCTGGGTCTGATCCATCTGATTCTGAATATATATCTTCTCTTCCTCCGTCGCTGATTGCAGCTGATTTTGGAGCATCCCTATTTCTGCCTGTGTATCCTGACGCCAATTCGGATTGGAATCTCCACTAAGTTTCAGATAGACGATTCCGGCTATTAAAACAGCCATGACGATGATGATTAAATAAATCCAGCTTGCCTTCTTGCCAAATATCTTCATCAATTCATTTTGGATTAACGCGATCATATAACCTGCTCCTTTTTATCCTTATTTGTGATTTCCAAGAAGCGGTCTTCTAATGTAGCTTTAACATACATAATCTCGTAAACGTCAATCTCGCTTTGGACCATTAGCTTGTTAATCTCCGGGATGGATTCCTTTACAACTGACAAGGTTAACCGTTGGCCATTAATCGAAGTGATTTTCACTAATGGCATCCGTTCATTCAAAACGTTAGTGGCAATTGCAGTGTTCGAGACCTCTATTTCTACTTCCCGTATACATTTATTTTCTGTTTCATCATTCATGTTCATTGTTGACACATGTATTAATTTACCTTTTTCAATGATTGCAAAACGATCACACATCAGCTGCATCTCAGAAAGTAAATGCGAGGAAACCAACACAGAAGTTCCCTGGCTAGCCAATAACCGCAAGTAATCCCGGAATTCCCTGATTCCCTGAGGGTCGAGTCCATTAGTTGGTTCATCAAGGATCAGAATGGATGGTTTATGTAATATCGCCTGTGCTACTCCTAATCGCTGACGCATACCAAGTGAGTATGTTCTGACTTTATCGTGAATAGCATTTTCCAAGCCCACAAGCTCTGTCACTTCCTGAATTCGTTCTTCACTTATTTTTGATAATGCCATGCGGGAATAATGAAGCAGGTTCTTATAGCCGCTCAAATATTTATAAAACTCCGGATTCTCAACGATTGCCCCTAAATTGTTCATCGCAAGCATAAATGAATCATCGAGATTATGGCCATTAACCATGACTGTTCCATCCGTCCGGTTAATTAAACTGACAATCATCCGGATAATTGTCGTTTTTCCGGCTCCATTTGGACCTAAGAGGCCAAAGATTTCCCCCCGCTCCACTTTGAAACTGACATCATCAACTATAATCTTCTTCCCAATCTTTTTCGTTAATGATTGTACTTCAAGTGCAAATTGCGACATAGTTTTTTCTCCTCTTTTCTAATTGCCGTTTCGATTGCATTGTAAATAATGACATGCATTAACAAAGGAATTTTTCGCTTTGAATGTTGATTTTCGGATATACATATTTCCCGATAACTTTTTTGGCGACGAACTCTTTTCGAGATTTTCCTGACTTAATAATTCGCAAGTTGAATTTTACTTTGTATATAAAAGAAACAAAAATACGAAAAGAACATCACAAAAGATAATCGGAACTACAAAAGATAATACGACGAAAAAAGTAAAAAGTTACAATCAAAAGTAATAATGTTTGGATTAGTCACTTAAAATTTATGTTTTTCACTACTTGTTCATTATAGAGCAAAACAAAGCTCTATATAATATTTAAGAAAATGCGAACTTTTCATCTAACTCGGTGAACTATCGAGCGAAGATATGTTCGATTCATTACCTTGTGTTCCGCCATTCTTGCCCCTTGGTCTTACTAAATAAACGACCTAGTCAGTTGATAATAGCCCTTAATATTTCTCCAATTATCACAAAATTCATAAACATAAAAACCATTTCAGACAAAACATCTGGAAGTTCACCTTTATGCCCAAAACAGGGTAACTTCGGACAGGTTCACCAACTACAGAGAGAAACCTGTCCGAACCCACGGCACCTTCGGACAGCTTCTCC
>DMSR01000386.1 GCA_003457145.1 Bacillus sp. (in: firmicutes) | reverse complement strand
TATGACAAGATTCTCCATAGTACTACAAAATTTAGCAATTGTACGTTGGGGAAATTAAGGGGTGTAAAAATTGAAGTTGTTTTCGAATACCGTATCAACGCTTGAAAATGCGTTGAATTACTCATCCCTGAAACAAAAGATTGTTTCGCAAAATATCGCAAATGTTGACACGCCGAATTATAAAGCGAAAGAAGTCAGTTTTAAAGACGCGTTTGATCAGGCACTTGGCAAGTTTGAAGCCAATAGAACGAATCCGCGGCATTATCAGTTTAATAGCCAAAGTGGATCCACTCCCGGAGTGATGGTCAGGAAGATGAACTTGAACTACAATGAAAACGGAAACAGTGTTGACCTTGATAAAGAAATGGCAGACATGGCAACGAACCAGATCTATTATAATGCGTTAACGGAAAGAATTAACGGGAAATTTAATTCTCTTCAATCGGTAATACGAGGTGGGAAGTAATAATGACGATTTTTCATAGTATGAATACGACGGCATCCGCACTGACAGCGCAAAGGCTCAGAATGGATGTAATTTCATCAAATATGGCCAATGTCGATTCTACAAGAGGAGTTAATGGCGAGCCTTACCGCAGGAAAATGGTGGTCTTGCAGCCAAAGGAAGGCACCTTCTCTTCATTCCTCAACAAGGCAATGGGAACGAAGCAAAATGGCAGCGCCGGTTCTGGTGTAAAGGTTACAAAAATAATAGATGACAAGGAATCGCCTTTGAAAATGGTTTTTGATCCGGAACATCCTGATGCAGACGGAAATGGTTATGTAGCTTATCCGAATGTCGATCCATTAAGAGAAATGGTAGACCTGATCAGTGCCACGAGATCATACGAGGCAAACGTCACAGTCTTCAATGCTTCAAAGGGCATGATGATGAAGGCACTTGAAATTGGCAAGTAAGGAGAGAAAACTATATGAATACACCTGGAATTAATTCCGTTAGTCAAATGGTCAAGCCATTTGAAATAAAAGCGTCTGCTCCCACACATACACCATACGAAGCCCAGAAAAGTTTTTCGTCCGTACTTAAGCAATCAATTGCAAATTTAAATGAAACACAGTTTCAATCCGATGAGATGACCAAAAAATTGGCGCTTGGTGAAAATGTAGACCTGCATCAAGTTATGATTACAAGTCAAAAGGCAAGCATCACACTCCAGGCAACAATGGAGGTAAGAAATAAAGTGATAGAAGCTTATCAGGAAATGATGAGAATGCAAGTTTGATAATTTTAGCTAAAAACTAAGGTGTTGCGGTTATTAGCTGTAAAAATAGAAGAGACTTAATAACCGGGGGATTAAGATGAAAGAAACCGTTCAAAGGTATTGACATAAAATGAAGGATTTCTGGCAAGGGCGCACCAAAAAGCAAAAAGTAAGTTTGTTTGCGTCGATTTTCTTCCTGCTGTCAGTTGCAGTCCTGACTGCTTACTTCACAACCAGGACATCGCTCGTGCCTCTCTATAGCAATCTTTCGCCTGCCGAGACTGGCACAATCAAGGAAAGCCTTGATTCAAGAGGAGTAAAATCGGAAATTGCCGATGGAGGCAAAACGATTTTAGTTCCTGAACAAGCAGTTGATAGTTTGAAAGTGGAACTAGCTGCTGAAGGTATTCCGAAATCAGGAAGTATAGATTATTCATTCTTTAGCCAGAATGCCGGCCTTGGAATGACAGACAACGAGTTTAATGTTCTTAAGCTGGAAGCGATGCAGACAGAGCTTGCGAATCTAATGAAGGGCATTGACGGTGTAAATGATGCCAAGGTGATGATTAACCTGGCGGAAAAAGGCATATTTGTACAAGATAGTACAGAACAAGCCTCTGCTTCAATCGTGCTGAACACGAGTCCGGGCTATCAGTTTAAAGAAGAACAGATTAGCACCCTGTACCACTTGGTGGCAAAAAGTGTTCCCAATCTGCCTACTGATAATATCGTCATCATGAATCAGTTTTTTGAGTACTTTGATCTGAAAAATGAAAAAAATTCCAATAATTCTTCATTTGCGTCACAGCATGAAATAAAACAGCAAATCGAGAGAGATGTGCAAAGACAGGTTCAGAACATGCTTGGGACACTTATGGGCCGGGACAAAGTAGTAGTCTCTGTTACTGCCGATATAGACTTTACCCAGGAAAACAGAGAGGAAAACCTCGTAGAGCCAGTTGATAAAGAAAATATGGAAGGAATTGCGATCAGCGCTCAAAGGCTGACAGAAACCTTCACCGGTAATGCCGGACAGGCTGGGGGCATTCCTCNNCCAATATCTTGAGGGGGCAAATGGCAATGGAGATTACGAGAGAGTAGAAGAAACGATAAATAATGAGGTAAGCAGAATAAGAAAAGAGATTACTGAGAGTCCATACAAAGTTCGTGACCTCGGCATCCAAGTAATGGTTGAACCTCCCACACCTGATGATCCAAATTCGCTGCCTCAGGAACGAGTGGACGATATTACGAGAATCCTCGGAACGATTGTCAGGACGACGATTGACAAAAACACACTAGATGGAGAGCTCACAGATGAAGCGATTGAGAATAAGGTAGTCGTTTCCGTTCAGCCTTTTAATGGAAAAGTAACCTTTGATAATGAGGTTGTTCAGAAGCTTCCTTGGTGGGTCTATCTAGTCGGGGGCATTTTATTGGCGGCAATCGTACTATTGCTGCTTCTAGTAATAAGGTCCCGGAAAAAACAACAGGAAGAAGAAATCGTGTTTGAGGAGAAGATTGAGAAATTTGATATACCGGATGTAAATAAGGAATATCAGACAGAAAGCTCCCTGAAGAAAAAACAGCTAGAAAAAATGGCAAAAGAAAAGCCCGAAGACTTTGCAAAATTACTGCGCTCATGGATTTCGGAAGACTAGGAGGGGGATATATGGCGAGGAAAGAACAGAAAGAACTAACTGGAAAGCAAAAAGCAGCAATCCTCCTGATCTCACTGGGACCGGACGTGTCTGCATCTATATACAAGCACTTAAGTGAAGAAGAAATTGAGAAACTGACACTCGAAATCTCTGGAGTTAAAAAAGTAGATTCTCTTGCAAAGGAAGATATATTAGAAGAATTTCATAATATTGCCCTTGCGCAGGATTATATAACGCAAGGAGGAATAGGATATGCGAAAACAGTCCTGGAAAAGGCTCTTGGAGCGGACCAGGCAGCTGTAATTATCAACAGGCTGACATCATCACTTCAAGTAAGGCCTTTTGATTTTGCAAGGAAAGCGGATGCCGGACAAATTCTTAATTTCATCCAAAATGAGCATCCTCAGACGATTTCGCTTATTCTGTCATATTTAGATTCTGCTCAAGCAGGTCAGATTTTATCTGAACTCCCACAGGAAGTTCAAGCAGACATTGCCAGGAGAATTGCAGTCATGGATAGCACTTCTCCTGAAATCATTAATGAAGTCGAACAAATATTAGAACGGAAACTTTCAGCGACTGTAACTCAGGATTATACACAGACAGGCGGTATTGAAGCAGTTGTTGATGTATTAAATGGTGTTGACAGGGCTACAGAACGGACGATTCTCGACGCACTTGAAATTCAGGATCCAGAATTGGCAGAGGAAATCAAGAAGCGGATGTTTGTCTTTGAAGATATCGTCACCCTTGATAACCGTGCGATACAGCGCGTCATCCGTGATTGTGAAAACGAAGATCTTATGCTTTCCCTTAAAGTATCAAGCGATGAAGTTAAAGAAATTGTCTATAAGAATATGTCCAAGCGGATGGTAGAGACATTCAAGGACGAAATGGAATATATGGGACCCGTCAGGCTGCGTGATGTAGAGGAGGCTCAATCCAGAATTGTCGCCATCATCCGGCGCCTGGAAGAGGCAGGTGAGATTGTTGTAGCCCGTGGCGGAGGAGATGATATTATTGTCTAGGCTAATCAAGTCGAACTTCAGCACAGCCGCAGAAGCGGATAAGAAGGTAATCTCCATAAGAGTGATTGGAACGGGAACATCTGATGCCCATGAACAGCCAATTTATTCTCATACTGAGGAAGAACGCAATCAGATCCTGAAGCAGGCAGAACACGAAGCTGATAGAATGATAGCCAATGCTTTAGCAGAGGCGCAGTCGATTAGGGAACAGGTTAGAAAAGAACAGCAGGAGTGGGAGCAAGAAAAGGTAATACTAACCGAGGATGCAAAAACAATTGGACATGAGCGGGGACTTATAGAAGGACAAGCTCGTGGGTATGAAGAATACCGCGGCATGATCCAATCAGCGCATGAAATCATTGAGGCATCCAAGCGGGATTACCATAATCATATAGACGCATCAGAAAAGGTCATCCTTGAACTTGGTGTGAAGGTTGCAGCGAAAATCCTTGGAAAAAAAATTTCCGAGAATGAAGAGGATTTTCTTGCTCTTGTGAAGAGAGCCTTGAAGAATGCAAGAGATTACAAAGAGATCCAGCTTCACGTCCATCCAGAGCACTATTCATTCCTTTTAGCACATAAAGACGAGTTAATAGCCATTTTCCCTAAGGAAATCGGGTTCTACATTTTCCCGGATGATGAATTAGGAAATGATTCATGTATCATCGAATCAGAAAATGGCAGGGTTGATGCTTGTGTGGACAGCCAATTGGAAGAAATCAAACAAAAGCTGTTCGAATTATTAGAAGGTGAGCACAAGTGAAGGCTTCCGATTTAATTGAACACATTGATTTTATAGATAGCTTCAAGCGGTATGGAAGGGTTAAACGAGTGATAGGATTGATGATTGAGTCTCAGGGTCCTGAAAGCTCGATTGGCGACGTTTGTTTCATTCACGTGGGAACAAAGAATAAACGGAAGATCCAGGCTGAGGTTGTCGGCTTCAATGACGAGAATGTCATCCTAATGCCATATACTTCCATCCATGACATATCTCCAGGAAGCCGACAACCTCAGCCTGGAT
>DMSR01000333.1 GCA_003457145.1 Bacillus sp. (in: firmicutes) | reverse complement strand
TTGGCCCTTATTCCCAGGGAGTCGTTGTGAACAATCTTTTTTACAGCTCTGGACAGATTCCTTTGACGCCAGAAGGAGTCATGGTTGAAGGCGACATCAAGGTTCAGGCACACCAGGTGTTTAACAACATTAAAGCTGTTTTGGAGGCTGCAGGAGCTTCGCTTGAAACTGTCGTGAAAGCTACAGTTTTTATAAAGAACATGGATGAGTTTGCCCAATTGAATGAGGTGTATGGGGAGTACTTCAATGGCCACAAGCCTGCTCGCTCGACAGTGGAGGTTGCCAGGCTTCCAAAGGATGCATTGGTGGAAATAGAAGTGATTGCGCTCGTTAAGTAAACGAGCGTTTTTTCATGGACTTTATTAGTTAATTAAAACAATCGAAGATCCAGCTAAATTGGAATTCTTCCCTCTAGCCCCGTGAAAAAAAGTATGAGGAAAAGGCTTAGGTATTTTATTGAGATAGGGAAATAATGATTAATTAAAGCCGATTGTACCTGGATGTCAATAGACTTAAGAGCCTGTTTTTTTAATGAACACAAAAATGACAGGGTTTACAATAAGGAAATATTCATGAATTTGCCCTATTTCTTTAAAAATATTTTTAAAATAAGAAGGAGTTTAAGTTTCCTTGTGGAATTATTTAACTAGAATTTTATCTATTTGTAAAGGTGGTGAACAGAATGGAAGTAACTGACGTAAGACTACGCCGCGTTAATACAGATGGACGGATGAGAGCAATCGCTTCCATCACTCTTGACAACGAGTTTGTTGTCCACGATATCCGGGTGATTGATGGAAATAACGGCCTATTTGTTGCAATGCCAAGCAAACGGACTCCTGATGGTGAATTTCGTGATATCGCGCATCCGATTAATTCGGGGACACGCGGTAAGATTCAGGACGCAGTATTGGCAGAATATCACCGTTTGGGTGAGCTAGAAGTTGAATTCGAAGAAGCTGGAGCTTCCTAGAAATATAATGTTAGACATCAAGGGCCTGCTGCTTAAGTACGGCTCTTTTTATATGCCCATTTTTCCTCGGTCTGAAACTCCTCTTTTGCTGCTCATGGAGCCTATTCTCCTAAAATGAACAACCGCCAAATGACAAATAAATGTACTTGTTCTTCATTCCTTGAAATGCATGGCTATTTAAGATATATTCGTAATGGATAAAAAGGTAAAATTGGAGGCCTGCTAATGTCAAATCGTTATGCAATCATTTTAGCAGCCGGACAGGGAACTCGAATGAAGTCAAAGCTTTACAAAGTACTTCACCCTGTATGCGGCAAACCAATGGTACAGCATGTAATGGACCAAGTAAGAAGTCTTAACATAAAAGAAATCGTGACAATTGTCGGCCATGGGGCTGAAAAAGTAAAAGATCAGCTTGGTGCTGACAGCCAGTATGCGCTGCAGGCAGAGCAATTGGGAACTGCCCATGCGGTACTGCAGGCAGAAGAGATGCTTGCAGACAAGGAAGGAGTCACGATTGTTGTCTGTGGAGATACACCGCTTATCAAGGCAGAGACGATGGAGGCTCTTTTCAAGCATCATGAAGAGACAAGTGCCAAGGCTACAATCCTGACTGCGAAAGCGGAAAACCCGGCTGGCTACGGCCGTATTGTCAGGAATGCGGATGGGTTTGTCGAGAAAATTGTCGAGCATAAGGATGCGACTGACCAAGAGAGAAGCATCAATGAAATCAATACTGGTACATATTGCTTCGACAATAAACTATTGTTTGAGGCGATCCATAATGTTTCAAATGAGAATGTACAGGGGGAATATTATCTTCCCGATGTAATTGAAATATTGAAAAATGATGGCGAAATCGTTTCAGCTTTTGTAACGGACAGCTTTTCAGAAACACTTGGGGTAAACGACCGAGTTGCACTAGCTGAAGCAGAGCGCACAATGAAAAGGCGGACAAACGAATTCCATATGCGAAATGGAGTCACAATCATCGATCCTGATAATGTGTACATTGGAACTGATGTAACTATTGGCCAGGATACGGTCATCTATCCAGGCACAACGATTTCCGGAAAAACGGAGATCGGTTCAGAATGCCAGATTGGGCCAAATAGTGAAATCAGCGATTGTGAAATTGGCAACAATACTGTAATCCGCCAATCAGCTGCTTTCAATAGTAAAATTGGATCTGAAGTGAATATCGGACCATTTGCACATATTAGACCAGATTCAACTATTCACGATGAAGTAAAAATCGGGAATTTTGTAGAAATTAAAAAAGCGGTGTTTGGCCGCGGAAGCAAAGCATCTCATTTAAGTTATATTGGCGATGCTGAAGTCGGGGCAGATGTTAATATTGGATGCGGATCGATTACAGTCAACTATGACGGCAAGAACAAGTATTTGACGAAAATTGAAGATGGGGTTTTTGTAGGCTGCAATTCTAACCTTGTTGCACCTGTAACGATAGGAAAGGGTGCCTATGTGGCTGCTGGGTCAACCATTACCGAAGATGTTCCTGGTGAAGCCCTCGCGGTTGCCCGTGCACGCCAAGTCAACAAAGAAGATTATGTAGCGAAGATGAACGCAAAGAAATAAATCCTGGAGGTCCATAATGTCAAACCAGTATCTAGACCCAAATTTAAAGGTTTTTTCGCTTAACTCAAATATTGCCCTTGCGGAGGAAATCGCCAAGGTAATTGGAGTGGAGTTAGGAAAGTGTTCAGTCTCTCAGTTCAGTGATGGAGAAATCCAGATTAATATCGAAGAGAGTATCCGAGGCTGTGATGTCTATGTTATTCAATCCACAAGCTCTCCTGTAAATGAAAATATCATGGAATTACTGATCATGATTGATGCGTTGAAGCGTGCTTCTGCTAAAACTATTAACATTGTCATGCCTTATTATGGATATGCACGACAAGATCGAAAAGCGAGGGCTCGTGAACCAATTACGGCAAAATTAGTTGCTAACCTGCTTGAAACAGCGGGGGCTACACGAGTAATCACACTTGACCTTCATGCACCGCAGATTCAAGGATTCTTTGATATCCCTATTGATCATTTGATGGGTGTCCCTATCCTTGCAGATCACTTCCAGAGTAAAGACCTGAGTGGTGACATTGTGATTGTTTCCCCAGACCATGGCGGGGTAACACGTGCAAGGAAAATGGCTGAAAGACTGAAAGCGCCGATTGCGATCATCGATAAGCGCCGTCCAAAACCAAATGTTGCTGAAGTCATGAACATTGTCGGTAACATCGAAGGCAAGGTTGCAATATTGATTGACGATATCATCGATACAGCCGGAACAATTACATTGGCAGCCAATGCGTTGGTTGAAAATGGAGCGCTTGAAGTTTACGCATGCTGTACACACCCTGTATTGTCAGGTCCTGCGATTGAGCGTATCCAAAACTCCAATATTAAAGAACTGGTTGTAACAAATTCAATTGCCCTTCCAGAAGAAAAGCAAATCGAAAAGATTAAAGAGTTGTCTGTTGCTCCATTAATCGGGGAAGCGATTATCCGTGTCCACGAAGAGCAATCTGTCAGCACTCTGTTTGATTAAATTGAATAGGCAATTTTAGGCTTGCCGTTTGGCAAGCCTAAACGTTTTTTTCTCCGGGGAGCTCCTGGTAAACGAAAACTCGAACGTTTAGACCTTCCTGTTTTGGGGCATTTTTTATATAGAGTGAACTTATAGAATAGGAAGGGGACAAAACCATGAGCGCAGTATTGAAAGCTAATGAACGAAAAGTTTCTCAAGGTTCTGCTTTGAGGAATCTACGTAAAGAGGGAAATATTCCTGCTGTCGTATACGGGAAGAATAAAGAAAATAAATCCGTATATATAAGCGGCATTGATTTTATTAAAACGATTCGGGAAGTTGGCAGGAATGGTGTTATTTCACTGGATATTGACGGAAATAAGCAGGACGTCATGCTGACTGCCTACCAGCAAGACCATATTAAGAATGAAGTATTCCATGCCGACTTCCTTGTAGTGGACAAGAGCTCCAAGGTACATGCGAACGTAAGGATCCATCTGGTTGGCGATGCAGCGGGTGTGAAGGATGGCGGCGTATTGCAGCAGCCAATTCATGAAGTGGCGATTACCGCGACTCCTAGCAGCATTCCCCAATCGATCGACGTAGATATTTCCGGCCTCCAAGTTGGCGAAAACTTGACTATAGCGGATGTCAAAGGCGGAGATTACGAAATTAACGATGATGAAGCAACTGTAATTGTTTCAATCCTTCCACCGAAACAGGAATCAGAAATCAATTCTGGCGAAGAACAGGAACCGGGGCAACCTGAAAATGAAGAAGGAAGAGAAACAAAAGCAAGCGAAGAATAAGCTGGAACTGACGTAGCCTAGTTAAGGGTTGCGTCTTTTTCGGTTTTGAATACAGGTAATGTAGTGTCTGATCTGACTAGTCTATTGACAGAACCATAAATTAGCAGGCAAGATTAACATATCCAATTTTTTAAATGCAGTAGAGAATAGTCGAGCCCAAGTGTCTGCCGTCCGGCAAAGTCTCGCCATTCAAGGCGCTTGGGGCTTTTGTGATAGGGGGACCACTAGTGAAGTTGTTTGTAGGTTTGGGGAATCCAGGAAGACAGTATGATAAGACAAGGCATAACATAGGATTTGAAGTAATTGATGAGCTCGCTAAAAAGTTTAATATTCCATTGGACCAGGCAAAGCACAAGGGTATTTATGGAATCGGCCATGCAGGTGGTGAAAAGGTAATCCTTTTGAAGCCTCTTACATATATGAACCTATCAGGTGAATCAATCAGGGCAGTCATGGATTACTATGACATCGATACTGAGGATTTAGTGGTCGTTTATGATGACCTTGATATGCCAACGGGTAAAATTCGTTTGAGGCAAAAGGGCAGCGCAGGTGGACACAACGGTATAAAATCGACAATTGCCCATACTGGGACACAAGAGTTTAACCGAATAAGAGTTGGTATCAGCCGTCCACAGAATGGCATGGCGGTCACAGACTGGGTTCTCGGCCGTTTTACAACAGAAGAACAGGGAAAAATGGCAGAAGCGGTGGTTAAAGCGGCAGACGCCTGTGAAGCCTGGTTAAAGAAGCCGTTTCTAGAAGTAATGAATACATTTAATCAGTAGCCAATTTTACAATTGTGGGAATATGGTGACTTTAAACATCTATCGTTGCAAAATCAGCCAATGAGTAATATAATCCAAAAAAAGAAACATAGAATAAGCTAAGTGCATAAGTTCCTTCTGTTGAGTCAATAATGATAATGACTTATATTGGGAGGGACGGGCATGGCTATACATTATTTCTGCCGCCATTGCGGCACGAATATCGGCTCGCTGGACAGGATGTCTGTCCATAGTGAAAGCCTTGGACTGCATAAGCTAACCGATGGTGAACGCCAGGAAATGGTTTCTTATGAGGGCAATGGAGACATTCGTATAAAATCGATCTGTGAAGACTGTCAGGAAGCTCTGGAAAAAAATCCGGACTTCCATCAAAATGACTATTTGATTCACTGACAAGCTTTGGATTTTCATCCAAAGCATTTTTCTGTTTATATATTGGCAATGTAAGCACTGGTTAAACTTGCTTTGTAGATTTTCGCTCACGGCGCTTCACTTTCCGCAGTAAAAGGGTCATGAATCTCCTTAGCATGCGGGGTCCCCCTGACGGTTCTCGCGCAGGAGTCTGGAGACTTTCGCTATATCAACAAATGCCGGAATCAGCAACTTGCTATATAAAATATTAATTTAAATTCAAAGATTAGGATTTTCTTAAGAGAGGGAGAGGTTTGGATGCAGGGGCTGAAAGCTCTTTTTAGTCATCAGGATGATGTCCAGTCGGTGATTTCCGGAATGGATGCGGGTCTGAGGGAACAGCTTGTCGCCGGCCTGTCCGGTTCGGCGCGGACTGTCTTTTTAGCATCTGTTTATGAACAGACGAAACGTCCCGTCCTGATAGTGACACATAATCTATTGCAAGCACAAAAATTATATGATGACCTAGTCAATCTAGTAGGGGAAAACGATGTCTTTCTATATCCAGCCAACGAACTGATTGCAGCAGAAATCAGTATCTCGAGTCCAGAGCTGAAGGCACAGCGTATAGATGCGCTGAACCACTGGAGCACCAAGAAAACAG
>DMSR01000468.1 GCA_003457145.1 Bacillus sp. (in: firmicutes) | reverse complement strand
TAGCAATGTCCATCTTCTTGTCAGTTTGATCCATTCTGAATCCATTCTCTTTAGGATAAGTGCAGCGATTCCGAATGCGAATGGAACCGCAAGACCTACATACCCCATGTATAAAGTGACCGGATGCAATATCATTCCAGGATTTTGCAGCATTGGATTCAGCCCTTTGCCGTCAGCCGGAATTTGATCGGTCATTTCAAATGGGTTGGCATTGAGCGCCATTACAGTGAAGAAAAATAAGATATTAAGCATCATGATGCTTGTAACGTAAGGCATCATTGGATTTTTCTTTTCTCTTGAGAAAGCGACCAGCGCAGCATAGATTGCAAGCAGTAATGCCCAAAGCATTAGCGACCCAGCATTTCCAGCCCAAAAGGCTGTCAGTTTATAAGCTAATGGCAGGCTTTCATTCGTGTATGAAGCGACATACTTAAACTGAAATTGGCTTGTTCCGAGAATATAGAGCAAAAGGAATGAAGCTATACCAGATATAAAGACCAGCGACAGGACAGCGCCTCTGGCGCTCTCAAGCCATTTGTTGCTTTTCCGTTTGATCCCTAAGGCATTTGCGATGAGACCGTAGATCGATATCGCGATCCCAAGGTAGATTGCAATGTTTCCTATTAGATACATACAGGTAACCACCCATCTGTTTTAATCCTGATTGTCATTATTGTAAATTTCCTTATGCATTTCTGTGTCATAGTTCTCCATGTCTTCACCCTCATATTTCGTCGGGCACTTCGTTTGCACTTTTTCAGCTTCAAACACGCCGTCTTCTGTTATGAAGCCTTCTACCAGGACGATGACATCCTCGGTAAAGTTGTCAGGCTTGATTCCCTTATGGAAAATTTGCAAGGTGCCCTGGCCTTCCTCATATATCTCAAAGCGTAGCTCCAGCTTGTCGGCATCCCATTTAATTGATTCTTTATTAAGCAGGCCCTGTGTCATGATGTAGTCGCCTTCATACTTCGAACCATTCTCCGTCAGGTCGGTTATTGTAATTTCCTTGCTTCCGGCACTTGGCATTGTAGAAAACATCATAATCAGAAATGCAACAGATGCCATGGCTAATCCAGATAGTATTTTTTTGTTTTTTGACATCACTTATTGCCTCCCAGCTTCTTTAATAATTCGTTGTACTCATCTTCATTGATGCTTCCATCCATCAGCATCGTTCGAAGCTTCGCTTTCTTCGTCTCACTGGCTGAATTATTTGCGACAGCCTTCTTTTCCGGTTTGGATTTTCTTTTCTTCATTATGAAGATCAGGATGGCAGCCGCGGCAACAGTAATCCCGCCTATTACTGAAAGGACGATCCAAAGGGGCATTTTGTCCTCATTTTTCTTGACAGTGCTTGCCTTGGACGCATCACCTGCGATGTCTTCCATGATTTCAGCAGTTGTCTTTGTTTCCTCCCGTTTATACTTAAGGACGATGTTCTTTGCTTCACCTGGCTTCATGCCCTGGCTTTGGTATAAGAACATGTTCATATTGTAAGAATTTTTCTGATGCTGTTCCGCTTCTGGTTCAAGCTTGAAGCTGTCTGTTTTCAGCGGTTCGACAAAAATCAGGTTCATTAGGCCAATTTCGGCAAAGCTTTCAAAATCATAGCTTAATGTGCTACTTTCACCTTTTTGCTCAATGCTTTCTGTGTAATATTCAACAACGAATTTGTAAATTTCCTGAGGCTGGATTTCCTCACTCGTTTCCCAGGAAATTGTGCCTTTTTCCTTATTGAGTTCATATTCGATCTCATTCATTTCGGTAAGGTCTCGAGAATAATCAGCAACAAAACCAATCCTGAAGTTTTTTTCACCCATTGGAAGCGGGATGACTACCTGCCCTTTTTGCGGCTCCTGTGCATCATTTTTCAATGCTCCATGGTAGCCTACAAGTAATGGAGGTGTATCTTTCTTTTTATCTTTTGGATGATAGGAATATTCTGGCATGACCTGGATCGTCAGCTCTTCCATTTTTAAAACATTCTTCGTATTTTCAGCATTTGTTTGACCAGGCAGCGGGATTAGCAGCAAGATTGCCAAAGCTAAGCTTAGCCTTAATTTTTTCATTTTTTACATCCTTTCTATGTGTGACAATTTCGTGAATATTTTCACAATATTATTTCGGTCAAAACAGCCAATGTACTTATTTGACCGCTACTTGCAAATCATTTTATTATTTCTGGTGGTATAAAAACTTCATTGCATTAAGTATCTACCTTATTTAAACCATTTCTGAAAGGTGTGTATCTGTGATGAAAATCACGGAATTTCATTCAGTTTTATCCGATTTGTGAACGAGTGACTATCAATAAAAAAGGATGTTCATTCTATTCATACCATCGACCTTACTGCGCAAGGCTTTACATAATGCCTTTACCAGGGGTAAGCATAAAAAAACCTCACTTCAAATTCCGAAGTGAGGGTGTTACGAATTTATGAAGATTGCCCTGGTTCAGGGTGAAATTTTGACTTAACAGGCTGTCCGCCACTTTGTTCATATCTCTTTTTGGACTCTTTTACTGGGTCATGGTCGATGCCGAGTTCAAGGTCCTGATTATTAATGCCGTTACGTGTTTTTTGTTCAGGATTATTTTGCTTTGAGCGTTTTTTCAAAGTTTTCCCCCCTGTTAATGATCAAGCAGAATCATGTTGTTTTGCAGCTGCTGGAGCTGCAGCCTCATTCTGTGCAATTGATCGCGCTGCTGCGCATTGGCACTGAATGCCAGCTTAGATAGGTCATTATACGCGTCTTCAAGTGATTGAAGTGCATTTGTGAAATCAGCATCATTATAATGCTGCTGCATGCTGCCGCTTTTATACTGCTCCTGAGCAACCCTGATCGCATCCTCGCATTGCTGAAGTAACTGGTCAACCGATTGACGTGTAGCCAATATCAGACCCTCCTTTAATTGTTACTGAAGCAAGTCTGCTTCTTCTTTATTTTGTTCACAATGCTCTTTCCTATCACGATTTTAGCAATGTTTAATGATTCCAATTATCATGAACCTGAAATAGCAAATGACAAACCTTCAATGAATAGAGGCGAACGCTCCATATTGTAATGTATTTGCAATTGGAATCGGTCCCCCTTAGTGGTACAATTCTTTATGGAATTTACAGAACAGACAGTTACAAGGAGGTATCTGAAATGGATCAGGCCAACCCTTTCCAATATGCTTCGGATGATAAACGTTACCATACCTGGAATTATCACTTGCGGCAGCAGTTCGGCCATAAGGTTTTTAAAGTGGCCCTTGATGGCGGATTCGATTGTCCTAATCGTGATGGCACTGTTGCTCACGGCGGATGTACATTTTGCAGTGCGGCAGGATCTGGTGATTTCGCCGGTGACCGTGTTGAGGATCTAGGGACACAATTTAGAAAAATTAAAGATAAAATGCATATGAAATGGAAGGATGGCCAATACATGGCTTACTTCCAGGCGTTCACAAATACGCACGCACCAGTCGAAGTGCTCCGTGAAAAATATGAATCCGTATTAAATGAAGAAGGAGTGATTGGCTTATCGATAGCCACCAGGCCTGATTGCCTTCCAGATGATGTCGTTGAGTACCTTGCAGAATTAAATAAACGCACCTATTTATGGGTGGAACTGGGCCTTCAGACTGTACATGAACAGACGGCAAATATAATTAACCGGGCACATGACTATGATACGTATAAAGAAGGCGTGGACAAGCTGCGCAGGCATGGCATCAGAATATGCTCCCACATTATTAATGGGCTGCCACTTGAAACGCCTGAGATGATGATGAAAACTGCTCGTGAAGTTGCCAAGTTGGATGTTCAGGGAATTAAAATTCATCTGCTTCATTTATTGAAAGGCACACCTATGGTCAAACAGTATGAAAAAGGATTATTGGAGTTCCTTTCATTTGAGGATTATGTAAGTCTTGTATGCGATCAATTGGAAATTTTGCCTCCAGAGATGGTCATTCACAGGATAACCGGAGATGGCCCTATTGAGTTGATGGTCGGACCGATGTGGAGTGTGAATAAATGGGAAGTGCTGAATGCAATTGATGCGGAAATGAAACGGCGTGAGAGCTGGCAGGGAAAATATTATGCCGTACCTAAGGCGGAGATTTCAGAATGAAGCTAGAACGCATTTTGCCATTTGCGAGGAAGCTTTTGGAGATGGCTGTCAAGCCGGGGGAAATCGCCGTCGACGCAACAGTCGGGAACGGACATGATACGATTTTTCTAGCCAATTTGGCTGGAAGCACAGGCAGAGTTTATGGTTTTGACATTCAGGATCAGGCGTTGATGTCTTGTAAAGCAAAATTGAGGGAGCATGGACTGCAGGATCGGGTCACTTTGTTCCACAAGGGTCATGAGCAAGTAGCAGAGTGCATACCTCCTCTCCATTATGGAAAAATAACTGGAGCAATTTTTAA
>DMSR01000100.1 GCA_003457145.1 Bacillus sp. (in: firmicutes) | reverse complement strand
AGCAGCGGGGTGGCGCAAATGCTGGGATATTCAGAGAAAGAAATTCAAAGCATGAAAGAAATTTCATGGCAAAAACACATTCATCCCGAAGATTTTCAGGAATTATTAAGGGATCTTAATTTACATTTTAAAACTCCCGGAAATCTGCCATTCCGTAAGGAATTCAGGATTGTATCCAAAGGAAATCAAACAATATGGGTCGTGGGCTTTGGCAAAACTACCGACTGGGATTCCACAGGCCATCCACAGAAAATGCAGGGATTACTCATAGACATCACCGAAAAGAAGAAGCAGGAAATCTGGCTGAGAGAGCACCACTATTTTCTGCGGGACCTAGCTTTTCAACAATCTCATTCGCTAAGAGCGCGAGTAGCAAATATCCTTGGTGTTTTGGAAATACTGGACACGGAGCAACATACTCCGGAATCCAGAAAACTTCTTGAAATCCTAATAACAGAATCCAAACAGCTCGATCAATCTCTAAAGAAAAGTATCAAGGAATCTGTGAATCAAAATGAATCCTGGGAACGTGGAATTGGTCCATTATGATTACAGGTTTTTGATTTTCCATTTAGCTTTCAGATAGCCCCAAACTATGCTGGGGCTTAGGGCTTTTTTCCTCTAGACACCTCCATCATATCCCACATTTCTTGAGGTATCTGATCTAAATTATTGAACTCTCCTGCACCTTTAAGCCACTCTCCACCATCAATTGTGATTACTTCTCCATTGACATAAGCCGAAAAATCAGAAACCAAATAGGCCGCAATATTTGCCAGTTCCTGATGCTCACCCACTCTGCCCACAGGAACTTTTTTAGCTGGATCGAATTTTTTTAACAAATCACCTGGCAGCAATCTACTCCAAGCACCCTCGGTCGGAAATGGCCCCGGAGCTATTGCATTGGATCGAATTCCATATTTTGCCCATTCTACTGCAAGGGAGCGGGTCAAAGCTAGTACTCCTGCCTTTGCTGCAGCAGAAGGGACCACATATCCAGACCCTGTCCAGGCATAGGTTGTCACAATATTTAAGAATGTTCCTGCCTGTTTATGTGCAATCCAATCCTTTCCGGCAGTAAGTGTGACCTGAGAAGTCCCTTTTAGCACAATATCCAACACCGTATTGAACGCATTGGTAGACAGTCTTTCTGTCGGACTGATAAAATTACCGGCTGCATTATTAAGTACTACGTGGATTTGACCCAACTCGGACTTTGCTTTTTCCCACATCGCCTCCACTTGATCGATGTCACGGACATCACAGGCTACCGGAATGACTTTGCCTCCGTTTTTTTCCATCATTTCTTTGGCAGTTTCTTGAAGGACATCGATTTTTCTCGATGTGATGACAAGATTAGCCCCCAGCTGCAAGAAATATTCCCCCATGGATCGACCAAGACCTGTACCGCCTCCGGTCACAAGANNATTCCCCGATAGCTCGGGGCATCCCAGTGTGTGACGATCCTAGTCATGCCTGCCTGTAGCAGACAGGCTCGATTTCATCTGTTTCTAATATGTTTTTCATTGTCTATTTCCATTATCTCGCAACCATCTACCTGAATCAGGCAGGACTGATTATATGTCTTTGAATTCTTTCGTTAAAGCCAAGATAGCAATCAGGCGCGGAATTTGAAAGCATCTCATTATTCACTATTCAAATGAAAAAATTCCTACTTCTTATTTCAGCTTCAATCCTTTCTTGGTCTTGTACAGAAGATGTCGGTAAAGACATCTCCACTGACTTAAGTCAGGAGGCGAATCAGTTTTTTCGGTTTTCTGAGGCAATAAATGAAAGCAGTTACCTCGGAAATATTTCCTTGACTGAGTATTTCAGGACATTTCCGGAAGAATTACCAGGATGCCCTGAAATTATCCGCAGTCCCGGTTCGAGAATCATTGAGCTGAACTATTCTAATCCACAGGAGTGCCAGCAGCCGAATAAAACGCTCAGAACAGGCAAAATCATTCTTGACTTTACGCTTTCCAATACTTCAAACCCATCTTGGTCGATGACCTATGAAAAATATTTCTTTGGAAAGACGTTAATTGACGGAGTCAGATATTTTGTAAATCCTTCGTTCAATGAAAACAAGGAAACTTTTGAAAATCTACAGGTTGAGCTTGAAAAAAATCTTGGTTTTGTAGCCAGTGGCTCCTTTTCCTATTCCGTGGCAAGGCTTGGTTCAAGGCCCTTTGCGCTCAGTACACGAGGAAGAATAGAAGGAAGAAATCCTGCTGGGCGTGATTTTTCCTTGGTCATTACAGAAGCAAAAGAACAGTCTTTCTCATGCTACCGGGATGGCTGGGAATTGCCTCAAAAAGGAAAAGAGAACTGGATCATCTCCAGAAGCCCCTCCAGTAGCATAGATTATAAAGTCCGGTTCGAACAGAGCATAAATTGCAATCCCGTTGTGACTTCAACTTTGCCAGATGGAAGATCGCTTCAGTTAAATCCATAAAAAAGCCCCGAATTTCTTCGAGGCCTCTCTAAGCAACTTTTACTCTGTTAATTAATATCTGTAATACTCCGGTTTGAACGGTCCTTGAACCTCGGCTCCTATGTATTCAGCCTGATCAGCGGACAAAGTGTCCAATTCAACGCCCAATTTAGAAAGGTGAAGTGCTGCCACTTTCTCATCCAAATGCTTGGGAAGCACATACACTCCCGGCTGATAATTCTTGTAGTTGTCCCACAGCTCCAGCTGGGCCAAAGTCTGGTTTGTGAATGAATTGGACATCACAAAAGACGGGTGACCCGTTGCGCAACCTAAATTCACCAATCGGCCTTCTGCCAAAACAAGAATTTCTTTGCCATCCAAGTCGTACAGGTCAACCTGCGGTTTGATTACATTTTTGGTATGACCGTAGTTTTTGTTCAGCCAAGCCATATCGATTTCATTGTCGAAGTGGCCGATGTTACAAACGATCGCTTTGTCTTTCATCGCCTTAAAATGCTCACCAGAGATGATGTCTTTGTTGCCAGTAGCAGTTACGATGATATCGCCTTCTTTTACTGCATCTTTCATTTTCTTCACGGCGAAGCCATCCATTGCTGCCTGAAGCGCACAGATTGGATCAATTTCAGTGACTATCACTCTGGCTCCCGCACCTCTTAAAGAAGCTGCAGAACCTTTTCCAAC
>DMSR01000298.1 GCA_003457145.1 Bacillus sp. (in: firmicutes) | reverse complement strand
TGCAAATTTTATAACTAAAGGTGTACAGACCAAAACGGTAAGAAACGAAGCGAAAAAAGCTAAGATTAATTGTGCAGTCATGTAGACTTCCCCTCTGTAAAAAGGTAATTTCAAACCCCAACTAAGTGTACCATAATCCGATTATTATTCAATTTTTTATCCGTTAATTTTCGGTTACAATTATTTCAGAGCTTGTCATATCCTTTACTATCATTTTTCCTTTTTGGTTTAAGATGAAACATAATAATCACCTTTATTTTTATCCTGTTTGCCTATATTGTCAATTACTTTTAGTTTCCATAAAAACAGGACTTCTGAAACGTTGTAATAAAAGGAAACCCTACCGGACTAAAACTCCGATAGGGCTTCTTTTTATTTTTTATTGAAATAGTTAATAATACCTCTGTAAACAGCATCGGCTGCCTTCTGTCTAAAGGCTGGGTCAGCCAGCAAGTTGGCATCACCTTGATTAGAAACAAACGCCACCTCAACAAGAACACTTGGTATTTTCGTTTCTCTTAACACTTTGAAGGACCCATGTTTCACACCACGGTCGGTTGTCCCGAGAGTCTGTATCAGCTCTTTTTGGATTTCTTCAGCGAGCAGCTTGCTGTCTGCCGAAGCATATGTGCTGTCCCACCATGTTTCGGTCCCATTTGGTGAGCTAGTTGAATACGAGTTCACATGCATGCTGACAAAAATGTCTGCGCCTGACCGGTTAGCCTGTGCCACCCTGTCACTAAGAGTTGGATAAGTATCTCCTGTCCTTGTCATCAGTACATTTGACATGGAGCTTGTTAACTTTGACTGAATTCTTTTCGACATATCGAGGACAAGTTCTTTTTCATAAAGCTTTGTACCGTCACTTGCAGTTCCAATTGCGCCTGGATCGGTTCCTCCGTGTCCAGCATCAATCATAATTTTTTTCCCAACAACAGAAACCTTTAAAGCATTAAAGACACTATCGGATACTGACGCCGGGCCGCCATAAACAAAGAAGCTCTGATATCCGTTGTTAAGAATCGCACTCCGGGTTTCTACAGGAATCGATGTTGCACTAGTAAGCAAAATCGGCTCGTTTCTCTTGGCAGCAAGAGCTGAACCTGTCAACGCATCGGCAAAGCTCATTCCTGTAGCAATCGAGGCTTGCGCCCGTGTGCTAAAATATTTATTCGCAATATTGGCAGCAACTTCAAAGCGGTTCCTGCCGTCGATCCTGTATGGATTCGGAACGCTGTCAGCAACACTTTTAGAAATACTTCCCTCTCCGCCAACAATTATGGTTTGATTAACTCTCCATTGGGTAATAATATCTTTAGTATCCTGTGTGATTGTATTTGTATTTGTAAGCAAAATTGGATATCCATTCCTAGCTGCATACGGTGCAATTGCTAATGCATCTGGGAAGTTAAGGCCGTAAGCAAGTACTACCTTGCTGCTTTGGCCAAGATGCAGTGCGATGTTATTAGCAACATCAAAACGGTTTGAACCTGCTATACGATCAACTTTTTTGCCCATTGCCCTGATTTCATTCACGACATTGTTTGATACACTAGCTGTACCTCCAACTACGATAACTGAAGATGCACCCAGTCTATCAATTTCCGTCTTTGTTGCTGCAGTCAATACTTCTGACTGGGTCAATAAAATAGGCGCATTATATTTATATGCTAACGGCGCCGCAGCCAAAGCATCTGCATAAGCATCATAATTAGCTAGAATTACTGTGTTTGCTGATGGCCACCCCTTCTTAGAAACATTTACCGCAACCTCAAAGCGATCCTTCCCGCCAATTCTCTCCTCGTAACCCTCTGCTGCTGCCTGAGTCACTAATCCAAAAGCTAAAGCCAGCACGAACAGAAAAGTTACATAAAGCTTTTTCATCATTTTGCCTCCCTAGTTGATTGTTCTCTATCTTTTCATGCTTTCTTATTTTATCGGTTTAAATCGACAAATTTCTAGTAAATTTCCAAAAAAAATAAAATTGGTTAATATGCACCATTCAGGAGAAGAGTTTTCTAGATAGGAAGTTCTAAATATTTACTACATATTAAAAAAGGCAGGTTTGCACTAAGCAAAACCTGCCTTTTTTATTAGTTTCCTAGAGTTGCACCTGGATAGTAATGTTTTAAGATGTCAACATAGCTTTTTCCAACTGAAGCCATTTTTTTTGCTCCATACTGGCTCATACCTACACCATGACCATAACCTCTTCCTTTAATAGTCAAGATATCAGTATCTGTATTATAAGTAACAGGATCCAGGAGGTGACTCTTAAATACACTTCCACCGAACATAGATCGGAATGCCCCGATGCTCATTGTTTGCTTCAGGTTAATTCTCTCGATCTCTTTTGCTTCATTCAGCTTGTAAGTATTAGTTGCAGGGTATCGAACAAAGAAATCGATATCCATTGTTGCACTTAGACTTCTGTTCCCCGATGTTTTCTCAGGTGATACCGTGAAGTCATTAATTGAAACAATCTTTATTTCCGTATTAGCATAACCATTTTTATATAGCCAATTTTTATAGCTGCTAGCTACACTTTGGTCTGCCTCTTTTATAGAAGTCCACCAATGTCCTGGATTCGTTAAATTCCCTTTATAAGGTTCCATGTCAATTTGCGTCTTTTTCATTGAAATTGCCCATGGCATTTTTGGATCAAAAGAATCAGCTTTAGAATTCAAATACGGAACAAGGGTTGTACCCCACGCATTCGTGTTTGATTCGATATACCCTCCATTGCTGGATGAGAATACAGCAGAGATCGGCTTGCCGTTATATCTTAGCACTTTCCCTGCTGTTTCAATCACAGCCTGGTTTGTACGCTGCTGATAAAAATCCTCTATCCATGTCGCGCCGCCATAAACTTGGAAGCCCTGTGTATCAGCGACAACCTTGCCCAAGGAATTGATTGAATACGTACGAGCGGCAACCGCTTGAGCCTTTAGGGCTTCCTTCTCCCATCCAGCAGGCATTTCATGAGGAACGACTCCTTTTAAATAGTCCTCAAACGGAATATTCCGGTTGATTGGCCTGACATACCCATTTTCCAGGAAAAACTCCATTTTCCCTAAATAAGGCTTACCATTAATTTTAATTTGGTTTTTCGTACTGTAGCTTGATGGCACCAAGGCAAACTCCAGCGAACCAAAGTCCTTTAGCTTTTGTAAGCCCTTATATAATACTAATCTACTGTTTTCGTTTTTAACTGAATAGTTCTCGCCTTCAGTCAACTTCATTTCATTCGGAAGACTTTCAACCACAGATTCATTTACTGATGCTGGACCCCCAAGGATAGTGAAGCTAGAAATATTCTTCTCAGAAATAATTGTTTTGATAGAATCAGGCAATCGTTCTGGCCTTGTCAATAACAGCGGCGCATCCTGTTTTGCTGCAAGAACAGATCCAGTTAGGGCATCTGCGAAGGATAGACCGGTAGAAACAAATGCTGTTTCTGCAGGAAGGTTTAACTCTCTGACGATATTAGCTGATACTTCAAAACGGTCAGCGCCACCAATTCGACTAGGGGATGGCAATTTACCTGCAACTGAGCTGCTGACACTGCCAGTTCCTCCAACAATTAGAGTGCTTTGTCTATCTCGCAGTGAGGCATTGGTAAATTCAGGAAGAAAATCTTTCGCTGTCAGCAGGATAGGATAACCATTCCTGGCAGCGTATGGAGCAATTGATAGAGCATCAGCGAAAACAAGCCCGTTTGCTACAACAGCTTTCCCGTTATTCGGAAATTGCTCAGCAAGTTTTTTCGCGACCTCAAATCGATCCCTGCCATCGATTCTTTTTACATCTGGTACAAATTTTTGAAGCTCTGCTCCTACATTAGTAGAAATACTTGCTGTACCACCAACGATGTAAACCGTTTTAGGTTTTAAATCCTTTAACTTCTGCAATGTTTGACTTTCTAAACGATCGGGTAAAGTCAGAAGGATAGGAGCGTTTTTAAAATAGGCGAATGGCGTTGCGGCCAAGGCATCTGCAAATGCCTTGTAGTTAACAAGGATGACTGTGTCGGATTGACTCCATCCACTTGATGCAACATTGTTGGCAACAGCAAATCGGTCATTTCCTGACATTCTAATGTTCCCATTCGCAAGCTTATAATCACCAACAGATGAAATATTGATCGCACGAGTATTACCGATATAATTACTCAATTTAACGGAAATGCTCGAAGCTTGGGCAAAAGAAGTAAACGGCAGCAACGAGAAACAAATGGCTAAAATTAGAATGAAGGAAACCTTTTTATTAATCAATTTTGACCCTCCCTAGATGATAAAAAAACAAAATTCTACAAATGTCCCTCCCTTTTTCTACTAATATGTATACCTATGACTAAATCTATCAAAAATTGTAAAATGAGTAAATGGGCTTTTAGTATATTTTTAGATAATATAAAAAAAATCCGGATCATTCATTATCCGGATTACATTTCTTTCCTTTCTATTAAATCAGCAATAAGTATATACCTTTCAGGTGCATCACCAATAAAGTCAAAAGGATAGCATGTAGTTACTGTTAAAGTAGCTCGCGGCTTGGGTACAATGACGGTTCTATCATCTGCATCTACAATCCGGACCTTCCTTATTTTGTAGGTGAATTGTCCTGCCGAAGTTGAAACAACCAGCAAATCTCCTTTTCCAACCTTTCCTAATTCCCGGAATACCGTGTCACGATGGCCTGAAAGGACTGAATTATCCTTTTCACCAGGGAGTACACTTCCTGCAAAGTGACCTACCCCTTTCTCCAATTCATCTTCATCCGTCCCATGATATATTGGCAAATCCGCTTCAAGTTTAGGAATGGTCAAATTCCCGATCATTTCTCCTTTTTTTGGCCTTTTTGGATATAGAGTATTCTTTGAAGTAACTGCATTTTCGTTATTCTCAGAAGGAATCATAAAAGATTCACCGCTTGCCTGTTCCGTTTTATAAAGCCAATAACCTTTTAGGAATTTATAAGCATTTGAACTGCTAAGCCAAATGCCGAGTAAAATGATACTTATTGATAGAGAAAGAAGAACCAAATAACCGGTTCTTCTTTTCTTTTTCGTTACCCTAGACACCTTTCACTCTTACTTTCCTGAAAACAAAGACTCCAAAAAGTAACATCCCTAGACCAATCATAATATTCTGCGGATAATCAGAAGCTGTATTTGGCAGTTTGCCGCCTTTTACCGTCTTCACAGGAGCATTGACGGCTGGCATTTTTTCAGCAACCTTCGTCACTACTTCTGCTGTTTCTTTTGTCTGCTCTATATTCTTGCCAGTCTCGTTAAGGAAGTCAGAGCCTAGCATATCTTTCGTAACCTTCATGTCAGCTAACAGCTTGCCATCTTTGGAGAAGATTTTAATGATTAAATCTGCTCCATTCGTTGAATCCATTTGTAATAGGCTGGCAAAAGAGATAGCAGTTTCTTTTCCTTCTTTTGATAAATAATACTCCACATTCAAGTCGAAAAGGTTAAGCAGGTCATTCCAGACATCGATGAACTCTGCAATATCCTCTGGTGATAAATCAGCTGCACTCTCGAACTCCGGAAAGCCCATCAAGCGTTCTCCGATTTCCTCCATCTTTGCAAGAAATAGTTCCGCATCTAAATCAGGGTTTTCCAGGATGCTCATAACATGGTTCGCTAAATTGTTTGCTTCCGCAAGCGACAGTCCAAAGCTGTCAAGGATATTTATTAGCTCATCCTTTGATTCCATAAAAACTCTTTCAGCTACTGCCATATATAAATCTTCCATATATTCGTAGTTTTCAATTGAGTCATCATACTTATTTAAAAAAGCTTCCAGTTCTTCTTTTGATTCAAAATCGAATTCATTAAGAAGCTCTTGCAGATTTTCATCTGTTATCGGTGTAAGTTCTTCTACATACAGCAAATCAGATACTTGAAAGTAAAGATCATCATAAAATACGAATTGATCTAGTGATGATCCATTTTCCTCTAGTAAATTAATTAATTCTTCTTCTGATAATTCAAATTCAGCAAGCAGCTGTTGAAGGTTTTCTTCATTTACAAGAGGTCCTAGATAGTCTCTCAATTCCTCGAATGAATCAAATTCCTCAAGACTATAATCATGCACTTCTCCTA
>DMSR01000511.1 GCA_003457145.1 Bacillus sp. (in: firmicutes) | reverse complement strand
GACAGCCTCAGGGAGATCGTAGCTGTCCCTGACGAATTTCAACACTGTAGGGACTGGAAGGCGAAGCTTTCCAATAGAAATCGAACTCTGCTTTAATATCAGGTCACCATTATCCAAGGCATGGGGCTCGAATGATAACACCAATTCCAATTCTTGATTAAAAAGCGGTAATGTTCCGTAAAGCTCCACTTCATCAGTCAGCAAAACATCATATTTAATTTTGCTGGTCTTTCCTTCTTCTTCAATATAATTATTGATTAGTCTATTCAGATCACGCTTATTCGTTTTTACTTCAAATGCTACATCATTGGGGTTTGACTTCTTATCTATACGTTCCATTTTGGATTTTTCTACAGGAACAGATACGATGATAAAGAAGAAAAGGATCACTGCTGCAACAAGCCCCAATAATACAAAAAAGCTAGTTTTCCATTTGTTTTTCATAAATGGTGTAACTCCTCCTCTTCCTTTGCTTTTTAAGGTTAATTTTGCAGGGAATCAATTACTTCCCGGTCCAGTATCCCATACACCCTGTCAGCGATTAATTGATAACCGCGGTCATTCGGGTGAAAATAATCTTTATAAAGCAAATTTTCTTCATTGTTAATGAAGATGTCATGAATATCAACAAAGAATGCATTTTCGTCCTGTTGAATAATTGATATGCTCTGGCCATTCCATTCATCCACAATTTGATTCATTTCTTTTACATCTGCAAACCATTGAAAGAATGGGTTATATAATCCAATTAAAACAACCGGAGCCTCTGGGTTTTGCTGTCTGATCGTTGTTAAAATCTTTTGAAGCCTATCACTGAAAATTGCCTGTTCAGCTTTAAAATGGATTAGTTCAAGGTTTGTGAAATTCTCTTTAACAACTTTCATTAAATCATTTCCGCCAATTGTTAAGATGATTATATCGGCATCTTTTATGGAATTCTTCACCTTTTCACTTGCAAGCCTTTCAAGCAGCTGGTCTGCCCGGTTCCCTCTGACACCAAAATTAGCAATATTCACCTTATTAACAGCTTTTTCCCCTTCAAGCTGCTCTACCAGATAAGGTAAATACCCTCCAGTATTCGTACTATCGCCAACCCCTTGGGTTAGTGAATCGCCTGCAGCAACAATATTCAAATCCCTTGGAAAAAATTCAGGCGGCAATGCTTCTTTTATTTGCAATCCAGTTTCCTTAACTTTATTAAAATTCCCCTTTTCCAAGCTTTCAAACTGGCTGCAGGAAACTAATACAATGACTAGACAGAAATAAAGTAAGGTGAGTTTTTTTAACAACTTGTATCACCTGCCTTTAAAAGTATTCATATTATATCATTTCTAAGCTTTTCATAAAAATTAATAGTATTCTAGTCTTGAGAACGCCAAAAAAACAGGCCACTAATGTGGCCTACTGAAGTGTTTTTATATCCTTTATTATATCATCAAAAGGCACATCTTTAAAACCTGAATAATACTTAACCATCGTTCCACTTTGGTCTACAAGATAAAAATCGGTTCCATGTATCACCTGGTCACCTTCCTGGGGCTTTTTAACAAGCGTTTTGAAGTTTTCCAAAGCAAACTTTTCAATCTCTTCCTGTGAATAACCTGTAAGGAACGTCCAGTTATTAAAATCAACATGGAACTTCTCTCCAAACTCCTTTAATACTTGCGGGCTGTCGACAGCTGGATCTACACTGAAGGAGACAAATTCGACATTCTCAACTCCCTCATCTTTGACCTTTTCCTGCAGTTTTGCCATATTAGCGGTCATTGGGGGGCAAACATCCGCACAGTTAGTAAAGACAAAGTCAGCTATCCAGACTTTTCCTTCCAAATCACTCATGCCAAACTCCTTGCCTTCATGACTGGTAAAAGTAAAATTTTCAATTGGGTAATTTTTGGCATCCTTGATTCCGCCATTTCCACACCCAGCAGCAAATACCATTACTGCTCCAATTATTAATATCAAAAGACTTTTTCTCATCCAAATCACCTGCATTCTCACTAATTCTATCCACAATCATTCTAGCAGACGATTTTGAGAGAAGAAAGAAAAAGGTGAGAGAAAACAGTGAAATTTGCCACAATCACTACAGCTTTATCTCATTTGGGAATTCTTCATGGTCAGGAAAAAGCAGTTGATAAACTCTGGGTACAAAAAATTCAAAGACTGGAAATTCCGCTTTGTTCACCCGAGTTCCTGAAATTCCGCAGGCTTCTCCATTATTAACTTCTATCCTCACTGGAATCGCAAGCTCCCCTTTTTAAAATACATTTTAAAACCGCTAAAATATCGAAGATGAAAAAATCCCTGAATTCATTCAGGGATTTTCGAGATATAGAGGTACCTTGATTTCAAAAGTCGTGCCTTCCCCTTTTTTGCTGGTAACGTTTATATACCCCTTCATACGGTCGATAATTTGATAACAAACCATTAATCCCATTCCTGTACCGCGCTCTTTCAATGAATAAAATGCTGTTCCCAGCCTGGATAACTCATCATCGGTCATTCCAATGCCCGTATCACTGATAATGAACACCCCATAGGAGCCTTCTTTTTCCAAAGTCAAACTTAATTTGCCGCCGTCTTTCATGGCTTCTATGCCATTCTTTAAAATATTGATCAACACCTGTTTTAATTCGTTTCTATTACCTCGTATATTCATGTCCTCCTTTATTTCACAATGAAGTGAAATATTCTTGGACATCATGGCATAAGAAGTCATCAAGTCCATAACTTTCTCTGCCATATCCCTGCTGTCTATTATTTCAAGCGTTCCAATATCAGGTTTTGCTAAGCTCAAATAATCATTTATGATTGTTTCCGCCCTGTTTAACTCTTCAATCATTAACTTCAAATACATAAGCTCTTCTTCACTCAAGTCTTTGGCAAGGAAAAGTTGCAGAAAACCTTTGACCACCGTCATCGGATTTCTGATTTCATGGGCAACAGAGGCCGCCAGCTGTCCAATTGCATTCATTTTTTCTGCACGCTGCAGCTCTTGCTGCAGCTTTGTCCTTTGAAAGATATCCTCCATACGGTCAATTGCCTCCCCCAATAACATCGATTCGTTGTCATTGATCGGGGATTGTCCCAATTGCCTTGAAGCTGCAGATACCGTTTCAAAGAGGTGAGATAATTGAGTCGCCATCTCATTAAATTTATCACTTAATAATCCAAGTTCTGATTTGTCATGCACCGGCAAGCGGACAGAGAAATTTCCAGTGCTTATTTCCTTGATTCCATAAAAAAGGTCATTAACTGGCTTGAGCACTTTTTTCAAGCCCCAATTTAAAATTATATAAACTCCCAATATGATCGCTGCCATTTCTAAAAGCAAGATTAACAGCGTTTCTGACTGATTTTTTTTTATAATGGATGCCTCGACATCTATTCCCAATATGGCTATTACCTTCCCATTATGATCAATTATGGGAGCAAAGGCTGTTATCCAGGTACCGAACTGATCTTTATATATATCTGTAGAAGAAATCTTTTTTTGCTCCCTAGCTTTTTTAAATGCATTCAAGAACTCTTCTCCCGCTTCATAATAAATAAGGGATTCAAAAGATTTTTCCTCATAAATGGTCGAGGCTGCCAATACAAACAATTTCTTATCAGGAAATTCCTCTGGCAAAAGCAAAAAGCCCCCCATGAAAGAAGAGTTCTTCTCATTCACCATTGTAAGGAGGCTAACTAATCGGTCGATAGATGGGTTGCCTATTTCATTGATTTCTTTAGCTTTAGATATATCTCCTGGTGAAATCGTCGAGGCCCACAATGCCGCAACCCCCTTGACCCGATCTGTCATTTGCGTTTTTAGCTGCTTTGACTGAAGATAAAAACTGCTGCCAGTCGTTGAAACGACAACTATAGTCGTGATCATGAAAGAGAAAAGCAAAACTCTGTTAAACAATGGCATGTTTTTTATATTAAGCTTCATATCTACAAGATCACTACCCGTTCTATACAATAATGAAGTACTTGTGAATATTCGACAATTCCTCGTAGAATTCCTATTTTTAGTATAAAAAAGCTGTATTTTTATTCTGCAATAGGATATTTTTCACATTTTTTTGTATTGACGTTTTTTTAATAAAGCAACAAGTTTTAGGAATTAGCTAAAAAAAATCCTGAATCTTTTGATTCAGGATTTGCTGTTTATTCAAAATAATACATGAATCCAATCGCACCTACACCTGTGTGGGTGCTTATTATTGGCGTTGTATCTTCGATGTTTATATCTTCATAGCCGGTTGAATCCATTATTGCTTGCTTTAACTTCGATGCTAGCTGCAATCCTTCAGCGTGGACAAGGCCGACACCCTTGATTGTTTTTCCCTTCACATCAGCTGCAAATTGATTGTTAAGAAATTTAACAACCTGAGAGTGACTTCTTGCTTTTGATACGGGGCTATATTCCCCGCCCTCAAGTGAAGCAATTGGCTTGATGTTTAACAAAGAACCAATTAAAGCGCGACCCTTTCCAATACGCCCGCCTTTCACTAAATTTTCCAAGGTATCCACGACAACGAATAACCGGGTCTGTTCACGTACAATGTTTAGACGTTCAAGAATTTGGTCAACGGTTTTGCCTTCAGCTGCCAAATACGCCGCCTCAAGGACCTGAAAACCCAAACCTTTCGAAATAAAACGCGAATCGACCACTCTTACGTTGGCAGTCGTCATTTGCGCTGCACTTTCTGCAGAACGAACAGTTCCGCTCATACCGCCAGACATATGTATCGAAATAACATCGTAGCCCTGGCCGCCAAGCTCGTCATACACTTTTAGGAATGCACCCGCAGCTGGCTGGGAACTTTTTGGCAATTCAGAAGAGGACTTCATTTTTAAAATGAATTCTTCCGGGGTAAGATCGACTTTATCCAAATAGGTCTCACCATTAATAGAAATCGATAAAGGAACCACAGTAATGTCCAGCTTTTCAATCATTTCTGCACTTAAATCGCAAGTAGAATCAGTCACAATCTTAATTTTATTCATATACTCACATCCCTATCAACAAACACTGTAACTATTATACCTATTCATATTTTTAAATAAAAATATTTGTTCCTTGGGAACTTAATTTCCGGGAGAATCTGTAAAAAGAACAAAAGCGCCATTATTGGCGCTTCAAAAGTAATCCTTATGCGTTATTTTTCAATTCGGCCGACTTAAATAACTGTTCATATTCCGGCCATTTCATAACTCTTTTTAAATACTCTTTAAAAGAATAAAACTTTCTTGCGTTTCGTTCCTGGTAAATGGCTGTTATGAAAGTTTGCAAACGGACTTGGATCATGAAATAATAGGGACTCTCTTCTTCCAACACAGGAATATCAACGACTTTAACCTTCTGTCCAACAACATTTTTGAACTCTAGGCTTTTGAATAGCAAAATATCAATCCTCTTTTATACCCGTTTGATTATATTATACCCTAATTCCCGGTCGAAATGTGTCTGTTTATGCGGATATAAAAAAATTTTTTAACTTTGCAAATCTGTAGAGATCATCGGGTTTAACATATCCTTGGAAGCATCATTCCAGCTAGCCTTGTCAAAAGTCTTTTAGAACCAAGTGGCGTCTCCAATAATAGGCGCCCTCTTCCAGTTCCTGTTACTTCCCCAATGACAACTGCATTCTCTCCCTCTGGAAATCCAGTCAGAATATCCAAAACCTTATCCTTCTCCTCGGCCGCAACGATCAAAATTGCTTTGCCCTCGTTGGCTAAATACAACGGATCGAACCCTACGAGGTCGCACATTCCATGAACCTGCTCTTTGACTGGAATCAGCTCTTCTTTAATTACAACATTCAGCGAAAAATCCTCGACAATTTCTACAAGTGTCGTGGCAAGTCCACCGCGTGTAGGATCGCGGACAATTCTTACACCATTGGTATTTTCATATATTTTAGCAAGCATATGGTTTAGGGAAGCGCAATCACTCTGTATAGGGACATTGATGCCAAGATCTCCCCTTGCTGCCAGTACAGCGATTCCATGGTCTCCTATTGTTCCCGTGACGATAACAGCATCTCCTTCTTCAAAGGAAAGACTATTTCCATGCCCTTGTAAATATGAACCAATCCCCGTCGTATTGATATAAACTCCGTCCGCGCTGCCCCGCTCCACTACCTTTGTATCACCAGCTATGATTTTCACCCCTGTTTTACTTGCTTCTTCAGCCATATCTTCAACAATCTTCTTTAAATCTGACACTTGGAAACCTTCCTCGATTACAAAGCCGCATGTCAGATATAAGGGAACAGCACCGCTTACGGCAAGATCATTAACGGTTCCCGCAACCGCAAGCTTTCCAATCGATCCACCTGGGAAAAATATTGGCTTGATGACAAAAGAATCTGTCGTTACAGCTATTTGGCTGCCGGGAATGTTTAAGATCGAAGCATCGAACATCGATTCTTCCTGGTTACCGAATGCATTTATAAAAACATCCCTAATCAACCTGTGAGTTAACTCTCCGCCATCACCGTGAGCAAGGCTAATTACCTTTTCCATCAATAACTCTCCCTCATGTATTGATAAAAAGCTGAACAGCTTCCTTCTGCTGAAACCATGCAAGGACCGATTGGGTTCATCGGGTGGCACGCTTTGCCGAATAGGCTGCATTCGTTAGGGGAAATCAATCCCCTGATGACCTCGCCACACCTGCATTTAGTCTTTCTGGGCTCACCGGTTTCAACTTTGAAACGTTTTTTTGCGTTATACTTTTCAAATTCAGGTTTTATGTCAAGACCACTGTCCGGGATGGTTCCAATACCACGCCACGCTTCATNNCTCCCTCCTTTTGAAACGATGGACTGATGGTCGTTAACTATTTTTGCCTCATTGCTGTTTGCCAGATCGATAAGCTTGTAGATTCCACTCAACAGTTCAGCCGGTTCAAAACCAGATATTACTCCGGATATATTGTAGTCATCTGACAGATAGCTGTAAGAATTCTCTCCAAGGACGATTGATACATGACCCGGAAGGAGAAATCCATCGAGCTGAATTTCACCAAGTTCAAGTAAATGACGGAGGATTGGCTCCACTAATTTTGTCGTCATCCAGACTGAAAAGTTCTCAAGCTGTCTAGAATGGGCTTCTCCTATCAATAATGAAAGAATCGGTATCGTCGTCTCAAAGCCAACACCTAAAAAGATGACTTCCTTGTCGGGATTCTCCTCAGCGATTCTAATGGCATCCGTGGGCGAATATAATATGCGAATATCCTTACCGGCTGTCTTAGCGTCCATAAGTGACTGATTGGACCCTGGGACCCTCATCATGTCCCCAAAGGTACAGATGATCCTCCCCTCTTCATCGGCCAGGGCAATCATTGCATCAATTGACTTCTGGTCAGTTACGCATACAGGGCAGCCCGGACCTGAAATAAGG
>DMSR01000200.1 GCA_003457145.1 Bacillus sp. (in: firmicutes) | reverse complement strand
GCATCCGCGGTTTCTGTCACAGGGGGAATCGCCTTTATTGGATTGCTTGCACCCCATTTGGCAAAAGCGCTTATCGGCCCAAGAAATCAGTTATTCATTCCCTCTGGCTCGACGAGGTTACGTCCGATTGTATCTGCCAGCAAGAGAAGCCAGACACCTATGAGCAAGCCAGAGGGAATGAATAACTGATTTCTTGGGCCGATAAGCGCTTTTGCCAAATGGGGTGCAAGCAATCCAATAAAGGCGATTCCCCCTGTGACAGAAACCGCGGATGCCGCCAGTGCTACTGCCGTCAGGAGCAGGATCATCCGTTCTTTCTCAATAGATAGGCCTACACCAATAGATACAGGATCACTCATACTGAGCAGATTTAATTTGTTGGCTTTGTACAATGTAAATGGGATAAGGACGATTAACCAGGGCAGGATTGCGAGGATAAATGGCCAGTCCGCACCCCAAATATTCCCCGCCAGCCATTTTGCGATGAAGTCAACTTTCTGGCGTTCAGCCCCTGAAATAATGACAATCATTGCTCCTGAGAGAGCCATTGAAAAACCTATCCCAACCAGGATCAATCGAACCGGCTGGAGGCCAATTCCTTTTTTATAGGAAAAGAGATAAATCAGGCCCGCAGTAATTAACGCCCCGAAAAACCCTACTAAAGGAAGCATATAGGCAAAGGACGCCGCATCGATAGGAAAAAACAAGAAAAATACGGCTACTCCCACTCCAGCTCCTGAGTTAATCCCGATGATGCCCGGATCAGCCAGGTCATTCCTCGTCAACCCTTGGANNCGCAAGTGCCATTCCTGCCAGAATTGTAATCAATATTCGCGGCAGCCGAACGGAAAGTAAAACAAATTCTTCTTTAAAAGTTCCCTGGCCAAGAAGTGTCGGTATTATCCGATTATAGGATACGGAGGAGTACCCTAATCCCAGTCCGGCAATCATTGTGATAATTATCAGTGTCAGCAGTCCAACAAGTAATAGCCTTTGTTTTTTGATGATCGATGGATGGATCATGACAGCACCTTCCCCCCTCTGTGGACAATGAACAAGAAGAAAGGCAAACCAAGAATCGCAACGATTGCATATAAAGGCGTTTCATATGGTGCGTTGATCGTCCTGCCCAATGTATCTGCCAGCAGCATAAAAGTCGAGCCAATTACTGCCGACATCGGGAGAATGAAGCGATAATCCGTTCCGACAACCATCCTGACGATATGCGGAACCATCAAACCAATGAAGGCCATATTCCCGACGAGTGCAACTGAGGCACCGGCAAGCAGGATGATAGCAATAAGCAAGACGATTTTTATCAGCGTCGTCTTTTGCCCAAGACCAATCGCCACCTCTTCATTCAAACTGAGGATTGTAAGCTGCCTTGAGAAAAAAAGAGCAAGAAATATACCGATGATAATGAACGGGACAATGATTTCCAGCTGGCTCCATGTTGTTCCCATCAGGCCGCCTGCTGTCCACATGGATACATCCTTGGATATTTTAAAATAAAGTCCAATGCCTTCCGCGACCGCATAGAGAAAAGCAGAAACAGCCGCCCCAGCTAAAACAAGCCGCAATGGAGAGAACCCTCCCCTTTTCACCGCACCAATTCCGAAAACCATGATTACACCAGCAGCTGCTCCTATGAAGCAGGCAATTGTAATTCCAAGGTATCCTGCTTGCGGGTACAGGGCAATCGTCAATGCAAGTGCCGTGTTAGCCCCGGCTGTTAAGCCTAATAGTCCAGGATCAGCCAGAGGATTTCTTGTTAATCCCTGCATGATTGCACCCGAAACGGCGAGAGCCGCACCGACAAAAATAGCGGCAACTTCCCGAGGGAGACGAATTTCCCGGATCATCGTTATTGTATCTGTTTTCAGAGTAGATGTGAGGGCAAACCACACTTCTTTCACGCTTGTATCAGCCGCCCCAAAGACCATAGCAATGATAAATGAACTGAGAAACACAAGTATCCCTATGGTGAACTTCATGATAAATGGAAGATTGTTTTTTTGTTTCAGCATGTTCATCTCATCTTTTCCTTTATAAAGTTTAAGAAGAGGAATTCTTTCAAAAGAATCCCTCCTCCCGTCTACTCTCCTAAAAATGCTTCTTTAAAGAAGTCTAGTTGATAGTCTAAAGTAAGTGGATCATTGAAGTAAAATTCCTTCGCATTCACTTCGAATACCTGGTTATTCTTAACAGCTGGGATATTTTTGTACGTTTCCGTTCCCTGGAACGAAGTATCACTATCCGCATTTTTACTGAAAATCACATAGTCACCTGAGAAATCAGAAAGGACTTCTGGCGAGATAGCATAATATCCTTGTTCTAACGCCATCTCTTTTACCTTTTCAGGCATTTTTAATTTCATTTCCTGATACAGGATTTCAGTACCACGTGCCCAACTGTCTCCAAAAACATAAAGCTGTTTGTCAAAGTTTTCAATTACAGAAACAGTTGCATCTTCACCGATTTTTGCCCGAATTTCATCTCCGGCCTCTTGTGATTCCTTCTTGAAGTTATCCACCCANNNNGTGACCGTTGGTGCAATTTCATTTAGCTTATCGACATTTTTAATATTGGACAGACCCAAAATCAAATCAGGATTCAGTTCAATAATCTTCTCTAAATTTTCATCTGTTACTTCCTCTACATTTTCCAGCTTTTCAAAGCGCGGATTCATTTTCGACCATGCATCCACTCCGACTATATTTACATCCAAAGCCATTACATTCCCGGCAAATGAAGATAGGACAACAACTCTTTCTGGATTCGCAGGGACTTCCACAGGCCCACTTTCAGACTGATAAGTGATGTTTTCCGG
>DMSR01000180.1:1776-3613 GCA_003457145.1 Bacillus sp. (in: firmicutes) | reverse complement strand
TAATTCCGTGCATAGAATGTCAATCCTTACGATTACTTCAAACGTTGTATATGGTAAGAAAACAGGCAATACTCCGGACGGCAGACGTGCAGGCGAGCCTTTTGCTCCTGGAGCAAACCCGATGCATGGCCGTGATACTAAAGGGACTCTCGCTTCCCTGTCTTCAGTAGCAAAACTTCCTTACAGCGATGCTATGGATGGAATATCCAACACTTTCTCCATCGTGCCTAAAGCACTTGGTAAAGATGAAGACATCCGCTCTAAGAATCTCGTATCCATACTTGATGGATATGCGGTCAAGTCAGGTCACCACTTAAATGTTAACGTGTTTAACAGGGAAACCCTTTTAAATGCCATGGAGCATCCAGAAGAGTATCCTCAGCTGACAATCCGAGTATCCGGGTATGCTGTAAACTTTATCAAACTGACTCGCGAGCAACAAATGGACGTTATTAACCGTACATTCCATGAATCTATGTAATAAAAGTCACTTCCTATTTATTGGATGGCTGGATCAAGGAGTCGCTTCCCTGGATTGGGCTCCTGATCTTATTTGAAAGGGGCAATCATCATGAACGGAAACATTCACTCGATCGAAACCTTTGGAACTGTGGACGGTCCCGGTATCCGCTATGTCATATTTACTCAAGGCTGCCTTTTACGCTGCCAATTTTGCCATAACGCGGACACCTGGGAAATAGGCACAGGAAAGCCGATGTCTGTTTCCGAAATTATTGATGATTTAAAGTCTTACTTGCCTTTCATTCAATCCTCAGGCGGCGGAATCACAGTTAGCGGCGGTGAGCCCCTTCTGCAGATTCCTTTCCTTCTAGAGCTGTTCAAGGAGTGTAAAAAGCTTGGGATCCATACGGCTATCGATTCTTCGGGAGGCTGCTATTCAAGTGCTCCTCACTTCCAGGAACAGCTGACAGAATTAATGGAATACACTGACCTTGTTTTGCTGGATTTGAAGCATATAAACAGGAAGAAGCATATAAAACTCACTGGAATGGCCAATGACCACATCTTAGAATTCGCAAGATACCTATCTGACCACCGAGTTCCAGTATGGGTAAGGCATGTCCTTGTGCCGGGAGTGACAAATGATTTAGAGGACCTTAGGCAATTAGGAAATTTTATAGGCACACTTGAAAATGTGTCAAAGGTTGAAGTGCTCCCCTACCATAAACTTGGAGTGTATAAATGGGAGGCACTAGGTCTGGAATACCCCTTAAAGGATGTTGAACCTCCGGGGGATGCTGAAGTTGAAAATGCTTTCAAATTATTGACAGCACAGGTTGCAACAGTCGAATAAAATTAAAACAAACAGCAGGATGTAAACTTCTGCTGTTTGTTCTGCACACCTTTTTGATATATTTATTGTATTATAGGGCTATTAGTTTTATTGGAGGAATTTCGATGTATCAGTTTTTTAATGAAATCAGCCAATTTTTAAGCAGTCCATTCTTTACTTTAGTTAATCAAACAGAACAAATTCCATTACTGGCGAGTTTCCTGCTTGGTCTTGTCGGGGCTCTCGCTCCATGCCAGCTCACCGGAAATTTGGGGNNAAGATAACAGTATTTTCCTTACTGGGTTTGGCAGTTTGGATGGTCGGACAAAGCTTCCAGGACTTTTTGCCGAGCGCCTTCTCAATCTTCAGAAAACTGATGGGTCCTTTATTCATTATAATAGGATTAACGCTTACCGGATTATTGGCCATGAATTGGATCAATAAGCTAACCTCGCTCCTTCCACAATGGAAAGGAAGCGGTAAATCCGGCTCTTTTCTTATGGGTGTCAGCTTTTCAATTGCTTTCTGCCCTACGATGTTTTC
>DMSR01000180.1:0-1698 GCA_003457145.1 Bacillus sp. (in: firmicutes) | reverse complement strand
TTCTTGATCATTCTTGGTGTTTTGGATACGATTACCTACTGGGCATAGGGAGATGGAGTAATCTATACGACTATAGGAATCATTGTCCGCCAGAGGCTGGAGCCAACAAAGCTTATTGTCGATTTAAGACCTTTTAAGACCTAGATAAACCGATAGGAGCCAGGGATTAAGTCTTGTCTTCTTCGGTTTATGCTATATCCATTGTTTCTTTATAACCTGGTTCACAATTGATGCAGACGGCCTCTTCATAATCCGTGGTGTTTACGTCTTCCGCATTGTATTCTATACCGCAAAGCGAACATTCAATCATTTCATCCCCTAGATCCTCTGCAGACTCGTGAATAGAATCATTGACTTTCAATTCCCCAACCCAAATACCGCTGATATTAGACATTTCCGTTTCAATATATAAATTAGCTGCCTCCTCTGTTTCCCACACCCCATGATCCCAAAGCATTTCATCAGCACTTCCTGAATTGATCATCAATCCGTATACTGTTTTCATCATCGCTCCCCCTTTCAATAGGGATTTTTTTCGAATCATTTGTTTTATATACTTAGCCCCTTTTCAAGTGGTTGAAACCAGACTGGATATTACAATGTCTGGAAGTGAAACTAAATCTATAGATAATCCGTATTAAAAAAGAGAAATTTGTTTAGGTTATAAGAATCCCCTATACTTAAAACGCAGCTATTTCCGAAAAGACTTGATATGGCTAATGATAAAGAAGAGGTGATTTCATGCTGCTGGAGATCTACGCGCAATCATTCGACCTGACAGCTATTTACAGCGTTTATATTACGCTGTTAGTAAGCGCATCAATTTCAGCATTCTGGATTATTAAACCGGGAACCTCTTTTATTGATTCCTGCCTATTAAAGATTAAGCTTAAGCCATCTGTATCTGAAACTGCATATAAATACCAATCTGAGCTTGGAACTAACATCCCTTTGCTGTTGCTTAAACGAATTAAGATAAAGGTTGAACCAGGTGATGAAGCAATTTCAATTTTCTTCCTAAACTGACAAACGAAACAATTAGGAGGAAAAAAATGAAAAAGATTTTTGCTTCAATATTTTTTCTGCTTTTACCAGTGTTTTTAACTGGATGCCAGCCTATAAATAGCGAAGGTTCTTTTTTCGCATCAACCTTTATTAATCCCTTTTCGTGGCTAATTCATATTCTTGCCGACTTTACAGGGGGAAGCTTTGGAATAGCGATCATCTCCATCACTTTGCTAATCAGGTTAATATTAATGCCGTTAACCATGAAACAATATAATAATCAAAAGCATACTAAAGAGAAAATGGAAGCTCTTAAGCCTGAAATGGACCAAATCCAAAAGAAATTAAAGGGGATAAGAGATCCTGCAGAACAAAAGAAACTACAGCAGGAAATGTTCGGGTTATATCAAAAACATGGAGTTAACCCTTTATCCGGAGGCTGCTTGCCCTTGCTCATCCAAATGCCGATCTTAATGGGTCTGTATGATGCGATTAGTGGATCTTCTGAAATTGCCAGCCACTCATTCCTTTGGTTCAGCCTGGGCCATCCAGACATCTGGATCACCGCTTCTGCAGGGTTCATCTACTATTTACAGTTCAAGGTTTCTCAGTCTACTATGACAGAAGAGCAAAGAAAACAAATGAAGTTTATGGGTATTCTATCTCCTGTCATGATTGTCATGTTTTCATTGA
>DMSR01000246.1 GCA_003457145.1 Bacillus sp. (in: firmicutes) | reverse complement strand
TTCGGACAGGATTCAGGGGAAACGACGAAAAGCTGTCCGAACTTGGTGTGACTTCGGACAGGATTCAGGGGAAATGACGAAAAGCTGTCCGAACCTGGTGCGTCTTCGGACAGGATTCAGGAGAAACGACGAAAAGCTGTCCGAACCTGGTGCGACTTCGGACAGGATTCAGGGGAAACCGCGAAAAGCTGTCCGAACCCGGAGTGACTTAGAACAAGTTTGCGCGAAAAAACTGCTCCTTTCTTTTTTAGGGGGTTAAAATGGAAGAGCTTACAGGTTACAATATGATTGTCTAACCAATTTTCATTGGAACGGAGGAAACAGGATGACAACAAAATCGAATTCTCTGATTGAACAGACAGAAAAGTACGGGGCCCATAATTATCATCCGCTGCCGATCGTCATTTCAAAAGCAGAGGGAGTTTGGGTGGAAGATCCGGAAGGCAATAAGTATATGGACATGCTGAGTGCATACTCTGCTGTTAATCAGGGGCACCGCCACCCGAAGATTATCCAGGCTCTTAAGGATCAGGCTGATCGAGTGACACTTACTTCAAGAGCTTTCCATAACGACCAGCTTGGACCTTGGTATGAAAAAATCTGCAAGCTGACTAAGAAAGAAATGGCCTTGCCAATGAACACTGGAGCAGAGGCGGTTGAAACTGCAGTAAAAGCAGCTCGCCGCTGGGCTTATGATGTAAAAGGAGTAGCTGACGATCAGGCAGAAATCATTGCGTGTATCGGTAATTTCCACGGGCGGACTATGACAGCTGTTTCTTTATCGTCTGAAGCAGAGTATAAACGTGGTTTCGGTCCGATGCTTCCCGGGATAAAATTAATTCCGTATGGCGATCTAGAAGCATTGAAGCAAGCGATTTCTCCTAACACTGCAGCTTTCTTAATCGAACCGATCCAGGGTGAAGCTGGGATTGTGATTCCAGAGGAAGGTTTTATGAGCGCAGCGTTTGACCTTTGTAAAGAAAACAATGTTCTTTTTATCGCAGATGAGATTCAGGCTGGGCTTGCAAGATCAGGGAAAATGTTTGCCTGCGAGTGGGAGGGCATTGAACCAGATATGTACATACTCGGTAAAGCGCTTGGAGGCGGAGTGTTCCCTATCTCATGTGTAGTCGCTGACCATGATGTGCTCGGTGTTTTCAACCCTGGTTCACACGGGTCAACTTTTGGAGGCAATCCAATGGCTTGCGCTGTTTCGATCGCATCCCTGGATGTATTAATTGACGAAAAATTGGCTGACCGCTCCCTTGAGCTGGGAGAATATTTTATTAAGAAGCTTAAGGAAATCAATAATCCGATGATCAAGGACGTGCGCGGCCGTGGCCTGTTCATTGGCGTTGAGCTGACAGAGCCTGCTCGAAAGTACTGTGAAGAACTGAAGGAAGAGGGCTTGCTTTGCAAAGAAACTCATGACACTGTCATCCGTTTTGCGCCGCCGCTGGTCATCAGCCAGGAAGAACTGGATTGGGCAATTGAACGAATTCACAAAGTTTTATCCTAATGACTCTATTTGACCTGTCTGGGTACATTCCAGTCAGGTTTTTTCCTTTTAACTTGTATCCCTTAAAGGAGATGGAGAATTGAGAAGAAGGGATTATACTTTTTTAATAGGCATAAAATAACCCGCCAAACTGATCCTGGCGGGTTTCTTCATGTCATTTATCGAGTCGTCCGAGGTTCAGCGGCTCTTTCTGCTTCTTCACTTGGAGCGAAGAGTAATCCTAAATTAATCAAACCGGCAAGACCTACTAGCCCAAAAACAATTCTGGCCAATGCAGCATCCTGGCCTCCAAAAATGGCTGCCACAAGATCAAATTGGAAGAATCCGACTAAGCCCCAGTTTATAGCACCAATAATCGTAAGTACTAATGCAATTCGTTGAATTGTACTCATGGTAATTTCCTCCTTAAAATATAGGTTCGTATATAGGGTGAATCTGCAGTAGATTAATTATTCATTTCAACTGCAATTTTCACTCACCTCGCAAAAAAAAATGCAACAATTTGCAGCACATTGGAGAACCTTAAGAAGGGTAATTTTTTGCATTAGTTTTTAAAAAGTAACATAATTAGCGTTAGGGAAGGTGATATAAATGGATAACTTTACATTTTCTAATCCAACTAAACTCATTTTTGGTAAAGGTCAATTAGAGGAACTTAAAAATGAAGTGCCTCAATATGGAAAAAAGGTTCTTCTTGTTTATGGCGGAGGCAGTATCAAACGCAATGGGCTTTACGATTCTGTCATCAGCCATTTAAAAGAAATGGATACCCAGGTATTTGAGCTTTCTGGTGTAGAACCGAACCCTCGCCTGTCAACAGTGCATAAAGGGGTTCAAATCTGCAAGGAAAAAGGAATTGAATTTCTCCTTGCGGTGGGCGGCGGCAGTGTCATTGACTGTACGAAAGCAATTGCTGCGGGTGCCAAGTATGATGGGGACGCGTGGGATCTTGTTACTAGAAAAGCAGTTGCCTCAGAAGCACTTCCTTTTGGAACAGTATTGACTTTGGCTGCAACAGGGTCTGAAATGAACGCAGGTTCTGTCATCACGAATTGGGAAACGAATGAGAAATATGGCTGGGGCAGCCCGGTGACATTCCCGCGTTTTTCAATCCTTGATCCGGTAAATACATTCTCGGT
>DMSR01000034.1 GCA_003457145.1 Bacillus sp. (in: firmicutes) | reverse complement strand
CCTGGATTTAATATTATATTCATAGGTGTATTCCTGAATTTTTTGGTAATGGCTTTAAATGGTGGCAGGATGCCTGTTTCGGCGGAAGCCGCTGCCATACTAGACCCAGGTTTTATTCAAGCTTTGAAAGATGGCCTATACGCTAAGCATGCCATTCTAGATTCAAAAACTAAATTAGGAATGCTAGGCGATATCATCCCGTTAACAGACCCTTACCCGCGAACACAAGTCATCTCGATCGGCGATGTTGTCATGAATATTGGAATCTACCTCTTTATACAGTATTTGATGGTGCAACTGCCAAAAAGCAAAGAGGTTCAAGATATCACCATGTCAACTGAGGGAGGTGAATTGAGATGAAAAAGCAAGGTATTAAAGTAACTGCCGTTCTTTATAACGCTATTATTATTAGTTCTGTCATTGTCGCGTTAACTTCTGGTTTTAAAATTTTATAATGGTTAATGGGAGGAGTTTTTTAACTTCTCCTTAATCTTGTATATGAGAGTGATGCAGATGCAATTTTTTAAAAAGCGGACTAATTCATATGTACTCATGGTATCAGTTTTAGGTATTTTAGCCTTTATATTGGAAATAGAAAAGCTATCATACACTCTTGTTGAGTGGGTCACTATCTTAACTTTAACTGGTTCTGTCTTATTGTTAAATCACTACCATATACAACTTCCACCAAAAGGAAATACCCTTTCGATGGATTCTTCTGTTTTTTTGGCCAGCCTTTTTTTATTCGGACTTGATATTACTCTTTCTGTATTATTTTTGAATGGATTGATTTTCACATTTACACAAAGAAAAAGTGAGTTATGGAAACACATCATAAATTTCTCAATTTACTCATTGATGATCATTTCCTCTTATTATTTGTTTATTTTTACTGGCGGAAACGTTGGTAATGTTCACTTGACAAACCTTGTACCATATATCGTTTCTTTGAGTGTTTATTTTGTGGTAAACACATTCTTAGTAGGGCTTTACTTCCTTTTAGATGCTTCTGAAAGCCTTACGAATGTACTTAAGGGAATCGTTAAGGAAACAATCGTTACATATATCAGTACTTTAATGCTTTCACTCGTTCTAGTCATATTAATTAGTTCACAAAGAAATTTTGGCCTTTTCCTTTTTATATGTATTTCATTTTTATTATCACAAGCCTTCAAGCAGCATTTTGAGTTGTATAAGGAGATGTCTGAGAAAGCCAACAAAGATTATCTGACAGGTTTAAATAACCATGGTTATTTTAAAGAGTTATTTGAAAATGAAATTTCTGTCGCCAGGGAATCTGGAGCGGCATTAAGCGTCGCACTTCTTGATCTGGACGATTTTAAAAAATATAACGATTTATACGGCCATATACAGGGAGATGCTCTCTTAAAAGAGTTCGGTTCTATTTTAATGAAGGAATCATCTGATAAACATTATATCGTAGCCCGATATGGTGGCGAAGAGTTCTCAATCCTTATGCCAAACACTCCTTCTATTGATGCATATCAATGGTTAAATGATCTACGTAAAAAGATTAATGATACGATTTTTAAAGGGGTTGAAGCTCTTCCCTATGGTTGTTTATCTTTTTCAGCGGGAGTGGCACAGTGGGAGATGGAAACATATAGCATGTCCGAACTGCTTAATAAAGCGGACGAAGCGATGTACTTTGCAAAAGCCCAGGGTAAAAACCTTGTACAAATCTATCAAGACAATTTTGATAGTCTTGATGACTCGCAAGCGTTTGAAAAACAGCTTGAAGAAGCTGAGCAGCAGCTTAAGATTTTCCTCTCCAAAGATGTCTATACGTACCGTCATAGTAAAAGAGTATTTCAATACGCTGTTGATTTTGCAAGAAAGCTTGAACTTTCCGATCATGAGAGAAAAATATTTACGCTCGGAGCCCTGGTCCATGACATTGGAAAGCTTGAAATTCCGCGTGATGTCATTAACAAAAAAGGAAAACTGGAGCCTCATGAATGGGAAATGGTAAAGAAACATGTCACTTGGGGAAAGGAAATCATTTCGACCAATAAGGAACTTGAGGAACTCATTCCATTGGTGGAACTTCATCATGAAAGGTATGATGGCAAAGGATATCCATACGGTTTAAAGGGAGATAATATTCCAAAGCTGGCAAGACTTTTATGCATTGTCGACTCCTTTGATGCGATGACCACAGAGCGCCCTTATCAGAAAACGAAGTCTTATGAGGAAGCCATTCAAGAGCTGCGGTTCTGTGCTGGCAACCAATTCGACGCAAAGTATGTTGAACCATTTATAGAGATGATCGAAGAACGGTACTGTCTGAAAGAAGATAAAGAGCTTGCAATGGCGCATTAACAAAAGGACATCCATATGAATGAATGGATGTCCTTTTTTTCGTGCATGGGCTCTTTGCAAATTCAGAATACTCTATTGACGCTACTTCCATTCCTAAGTTGGCTTGTGGGTAACCTGCTTTTATTGCATTCATATTTCATTCAGCTGAGGAAGTTAGTCTGCGATAAAGTAATCGATTACACCATCAAGTGCCGAAATTTGTTTGTTTGTTATAAGGATGCAATCATTAAGATTAAAAGCTTTACACAAGGTACGTTTATTGAACTTTGAACTATCCGCCATAACGTAGCATTTGGATGAGTTCGAATTTACAATTGTTTTCTTGCTTGCCTCGCGAAAATCAGGTGTATTGATGCCCACTTCCAGACCAAATCCGCTAGTCCCCAGAAAAGCTCGGTCAAAGTTCATATTTTTCAAAGCCATATCTGTCATTGGACCTGAAATGGAATCCAGACTTTTATTGATTTCTCCGCCAACAATGATACAGCTTTCAATGCCGTTTCCGTTTATTTCATTTAATACTTGAATATTAGAGGTAACCACCCTTACCCCTTTTGCTTTAATATATTTCACCATGGCGGAACAGGTTGTACCTGAGTCAATATAGATGACTTCCTCGTCCTCTATAAGGGAGGCAGCATATTTGGCGATTTTCTCTTTATCTTCTTTATATAGCAATTTTTTGGTTCCTACTGGAATTTCATATGAATCTAATTTTAGCTTTACGGCTCCCCCTCTCAGGAGAACGATGTAGTTTTCATCTTCAGGTGTTTTCAAATCACGGCGAATGGTGGATTCAGAAACTCCGTCAAAGATTTTCAAAAAATCTTCAATATACATGATTTGTTTATTTTCAAGCTCATCCATGATTTTTTCACGTCTAACATAAGGAATCATATTTAAAACCTCTATAAATTTTTATTTATACTTTCAACGACTTCATTTAATGTTGGCATTGCATTTTGGGCGCCGACCTTCATGACTGTCCTCGAGCTTACCAAGGAGGCGAATTCACCCATTTCCTCATAAGATTTTTCTTTTATGATTGAATAGGCCAAGGCACCAACATAGGAGTCACCTGCACCAGTGGTTTCGACTACATCAACTTTGTTGGAGGGAACCCTGTATATTTGGCTTCCATCGTACAGAAGACTGCCTTTTTCGCCAAGAGTAATAACCAATAAATCGTTAGCAAATTGAGACAATTCACCACTTACAGCTTCCGCATCTTCCATCGTGGCGACCCTGGACCCTGCATAAAAACTAGCTTCTGTTTCATTGACTACGAGGCAATCGACCATCATTAAATACTCTTTACCTAAATCCATCGCCGGTGCAGCATTTAAAATCAAATAACAATCATTTTTCTTTGCCATTTGTATTGTATATTCAACAATCTCCTTTGGCACTTCCATTTGCAAAATAACCACTTTACTTTGTTTTATGACGTTTTCAGCTTTATCAATATCTTCACAGGTAAGAGTATAGTTAGCACCCTTCGAGATTGTCGCGACAACGCTTCCATCTTCCAATGCATTTACCACACCAAGACCGGTGTTTGACTCTG
>DMSR01000523.1 GCA_003457145.1 Bacillus sp. (in: firmicutes) | reverse complement strand
AATGAAATGAGAAGTTACTTTTTGCGTTTAATTTAAATTTTAGTGCCAATTGTTTTGTCTGCATCGTATGATATAGGGCTGGGCGCATTCATTTATTTCTTTATTTATAAGGGTGTCAGTAAGGGAAGGTTATATAATTCCATTTAGGGAGCAAACGAGTTTAAATTACTTCTTTCCGGGAAGAAATTGTGCAATTAAAGGGGAATTTTATATTTGGGTCGAATATTTATAAGATATATATTCTGAATATTTAATTAAATATATTTCGTATAGATCGCTTTTTCAAACTTGAAGGAGAGGGGGATGTTTATGGGTTTATTTTATGGGGGCTTGTTTGCCATTTTGCTGGTTGGTATTGCAGCAGCTTTTATGATTCGCCTGAGAAAAAAGAAAATAAACCAGCTGCCTTACAATAATCCTGATATGTTTTTAAAGAATGGAATGCGTCAGGAGGGTAAAAAAACTGTGGCTGTAATTGGCGGAGATGCTGTCCATGGTAGCATGAGCTATAATTTTGTCCAAGATGCTGCAAAGCGGAAGGGCTGCCAGGAATACCAGTTCATTAACGACGGGGTTAACGGCAGTACTGCCTATGATGTTCTGCAGCGATTGGATTCTGTCATTCAATGCAAGCCGGATTTCGCCATTATTCTAGTGGGATTTAATGACGCATCAGTCAAAATTGCTCCAGATATTGCCGAGAAAAATGCAAAGCTCCGCGGTCTTTCCGAGAAACCGTCGTTAATCCTTTATGAGAAGCATTTAATGAGGATCGTTAATAAGTTAAAAGCAGAAACCTCCGCGAATATTGCCCTGTTATCAATCCCGATTGCGGGTGAAAATTTATTTTCAAAAGCAAATAAGGAAATCGATCAATACAACGAAACGATTAAGAAAATCGCCGAAGTAACGAATGTTACCTACCTTCCTTTCAATGAGAAGCTTAAGGCGTATCTTAAGGGGAAAAGGCATACAAGGGGGCGCTCATTAAAAAACGGATCAAAACTTTACGAGAAGGCCGTCATCGAGCGTTGTGTCTACGGATACAGCCTGGATCGAATTTCCCATCGAAATGGATTTTTATTGCTGACTGATGGCGTGCATTTGAATAGTATCGCCGGAATGATGGCAGCACATCAAATTGAACTTTTTCTCAAGAAAAATGATTTGAAGGCAATTCAATAATGCACTTATCATAAACTTTATTGCTTTTACTTACTAAAGGAAAATTCGGCTTCTGGATTTTGATGATTTATTATGCTTTCTCGCGCCGGGAGTAATTCGAGAGAGACCTAAGCGAATAGGGGTAGGGCCTTTAAGCTTCAGTCAAAGGCAACAAATCAGTGCTAAAAGAGCTCTTAATTTTCCGCAATAGGCATAGATATGCCCGCAAATAACGGTTTCACCCCCAGCAGCTGGAAATTTTTTTAACGTTCTTTTCCAGCTAAAAAGGGCTCACCCTCATTGGGATGAGCCTCTATTAGCTATTTTAATCTCTTCAGCTCGTCCAAAAACGCTGGCCGCCTTGGATACTTGCTGATTAAATTTTCTATCAGCTTACGGCTATTCACTTCTCCGCAGGCTTCCTTGTATTTTTTAATGGTTTTGCAGACCTTCTTATACTTCTTCCTGTCAGAAGCTCTTTCTGCCTCATCCTCGATTGTTTCAACAAACAGCCTGTTCACTTCGGAGAGGTGGTTTTCAATCAAATATGGGTAAAGATCGATAATTCTTGCGTGATTTCGTTTGATGTAAGCCAATAATCGTTCATCCATCTTTTCTTCTTGTAAAATAGTTACATACAGGTCAGGCTGATACCTTTTATCCTCATAAAAGTTAAGCAGATTCTCCAGTAATTCAGGCCATTCCCCGTCACTGAATAACGCTTTCAACCTTGCATAATCCTTGTATTCGCTATAAGCGGTGACCAATTCATAGGCCATGCTCTGCTGGCGCTCGATATCCCCAAGCTTTTCATATATTTGAAAACGGTAATCCTTCCATTTATGGATCAGGCCTGCGTAACTCTGGTCAGCTTTTTCACCTTGAAGGCAAAGGATCTCGGCTTGTCCATACTCGGAGCGCTCTACTGCGCGAAGAATAGCTTTTTCACGAAATGCGCTGTGTTCCAGGCTTTCTTCGATGAAGGCATCTATTTCATTTTCATCAGCGCCTGAAAACTCTAGCAGCTGGAGTTGTACTTCTTTAATCCTGGACTCGGTGTATTTCCTGCTCCAGCTATCTTCCGGCAGCTTCTTTAACAACAGATCGAGTTCTTTTTGAAGTAAATCCCTCAGCTTTGATTCCCTGGCAAATGGGACAATCGCTCCCAGCAGGTCAAAACGCCAGTCTTCCCATCCGTCATAACGCTTGTTCTTCGCCTCTTTCATGACAGCTTTAAAAATTTCCTTCTGCTCTTCTGGAGATATTTGATCTATTCCTCTTTTGATTGCTTCGTTAATGGCTCGCATTGTCCCAATCGTTACATCTGTTATTTCGCCACCTGAGTCATCAGAATACTGAGTCATAGCCACAACGGGGGGCATAATCTCAAGAGCTAGCTTGACAGCATCAACATACCTGCCTCGCCTAATTTTCTTTTCTGCGTTTTCCAGCACTAAGCAGGCTCCCTGCATCGCTTCACTCATCCGATTCCAATAAATGAACCCACTGCTTTTCGCTCCTTTAATATATTCTCTGATTAGGGCTTTTGCTGTAGCAATCTCTTCTTCAGGTGAGGCGTACCTTAACAGAAGCTGTTTTTCTATTTCCTCATGAGACTCAGCGAATTGCATAATGATAGCAGCTAAATCCTCTTTGGATTCTTGCAAAAGAGACTTCTTTAATTTATTTTCAGGAGCAGATGGTTTTTCATCTTTCAAAGCAGGCTGATCATTTTCCCTCAGCGCAAAGAAAACGGCCGCCTGATGCTTGCACACCTCGCTCCAGTCATACGGACAGCTACAGCTTGACTGCTTTATGGTACTGTCGCCTTCAAGGGAAATCTCGACATGGTAAATTTGTGATCCACTAACCAAAGCGACAACTCTCTTCCCATCCGCTTGATTCAAGTCTATGACTGCTCCGCTTTTGTATAGCTTATGTCCTCTTTCCAATATAACCGGTTCAATAAATCTTTCGAAATCAGCAATCCTCATATCAAATACCACCGCCACATTCATTTCTTCTATCCTACCATTCTAGACGACAAATTACCTTTTCTCTCGCCGTCAATAAAAATATATAATAGAATTACACACCACTTTTACCAGTATTAAGAAAATCTTAAGATTTATCATCAGTGAATAGTAAGGTTCACTGGCTAGAATAGATACTATCAAAGCTTGCGTTTGCAGAAGGGGGGCCTCCGGGTGGAACAATATAATGTGCTTGTGGTTGATGATGAAAAAGAAATCCGCGACGCGATCGAAATTTATTTGAAGAATGA
>DMSR01000363.1 GCA_003457145.1 Bacillus sp. (in: firmicutes) | reverse complement strand
GGGAAAATGGAGTTTCAAAAATCAGACTTATTGAACAGCCTGCCAAAGCAATTCTTTGCTTCGCTCGTACAGAAGGTAGGCAGATATACAGAACAAGGTGCAGATGTTATAAACCTTGGTCAAGGGAATCCAGACCAGCCAACGCCCTTACATATTGTTTCAAGGCTGAAGGAGTCAGCAGACGACCCTGTTAACCATAAGTATTCTCCCTTCAGAGGGTTACGTTCTTTCAGGGAGGCTGCTTCAGCTTTTTATAAAAGAGAGTATGATGTTGATCTGGATCCCGACGAAGAAATAGCTATACTTTTTGGAGGTAAGGCTGGTCTAGTTGAAATTCCTCAATGTCTTCTGAATCCAGGTGATACAATTCTTGTTCCAGACCCTGGTTATCCTGATTACTGGTCGGGAGTAGAACTGGCAAGGGCAAAAATGGTGACAATGGCTTTAAGGGAAGAAAATGGCTTTCTTCCAGATTATGGAGAAATTACTGCGGAAGAGTTAACCAAAGCAAAGCTGATGTTCCTCAACTACCCGAATAATCCCACTGGTGCGATTGCCGGGGAAGATTTTTTTGGCAGGACAATCAAGCTTGCCAGGGAAAACGAAATTTGTATCGTACATGATTTTGCTTATGGGGCAATTGGGTTTGATGGAAAACGCCCATACAGTTTTCTGCAGGCAAAAGGCGCAAAGGATGTAGGAATAGAGATTTACACACTATCCAAAACATTTAATATGGCTGGTTGGCGTGTGGGTTTTGCGGCAGGGAACAAGAGTGTGATTGCAGCAATCAATTTGCTTCAGGACCATATGTACGTCAGTCTGTTTGGTGCGGTCCAGGAGGCTGCTGCGGAGGCATTGCTTGGTCCTCAGCAGTGTGTAGAAGACTTGAATGACCTGTATGAATCTAGAAGAAATCTCCTCATCAGCGGCCTTCAGAAGATCGGCTGGAATGTGACTGCTCCAAAAGGCTCATTTTTTGCCTGGCTGAAGGTGCCCGAACATTTCACCTCGGTTGAATTCGCCGATTATTTATTAGATAAGGCACACATTGCAGTTGCCCCAGGAGTAGGGTTTGGAGACTATGGAGAAGGTTTTGTCAGGGTTGGCTTGCTCACATCAGAGGAGCGCTTGCGCGAAGCAATATCCAGAATTGAAAGGTTAGGAATTTTCAAAAAAGATATTGACAATGGTTTCTGAACCTGACATAATCCTAATTAATAAAAACACTTTAACCAATTAAATAACTTAATTATATTATTTTCTTATCAAGAGCAGGCGGAGGGACGAGCCCGATGAAGCCCGGCAACCGATCCAACTTTTTGTTGGGCACGGTGCTAATTCTTGCAGCGAAAGCTGATAGATAAGGAGATGTTAGTTTGCTATCTAACCTCTTCTTTTCGAAGAGGTTTTTTTTTATGCCCCGTCCTGGGGATTAAATTTTAGTTTTGGAAGGGGATTGAACTGCATGAGTGAAATTACAGCAACTTATATCGTCCATGATTCAAAGCATAACCCGGAGAAAAAGGCTGAGGGGATTGCCCTTGGGCTTACAGTTGGTTCGTGGACAGACCTGCCTGAATTAGACCAGCAACAGCTTAAAAAGCACAAGGGAAGAGTAGTTTCTGTCGAAGGTACAGGTTTGGACAGTAATTCGGAAACCATCGCAACAATCAAGATTGCCTATCCGGCGCTTAACTTTTCTTCAGACTTACCGGCAATATTGACAACTGTTTTCGGCAAGCTATCTCTTGATGGCAAGGTAAAGCTTGTTGACCTTCAGTTCGGAGATGATTTGAAGAAAGCCTTTCCTGGTCCGCGCTTTGGAATTGACGGAATCCGCAATAAGCTAGGTGTCCATGATCGTCCATTGTTAATGAGCATCTTCAAAGGTGTAATCGGCCGGGATCTTGATTTTCTCTTAAAGCAGCTAAAAGAACAAAGCCTTGGCGGAGTCGACTTGATCAAGGATGATGAAATCCTTTTTGAAAATGAGCTTACTCCCTTTGAGAAGAGAATCAGCCTTGGTCGGCAGGTTTTAGAGGAAGTTTACGAAATGACGGGACATAGAACTTTATACGCGGCAAACTTAACGGGAAGGACCTCCCAGCTTAGTGATAAAGCGAGAAAAGCTTCTGAACTGGGCGCCGATGCTTTACTGTTCAATGTTTTTGCTTATGGGTTGGATGTTCTTCAGGAATTGAGGGAGGATGATGAAATCAACATCCCAATCATGGCCCATCCGGCAGTAAGCGGGGCACTTACTTCAGCTGATGACTATGGATTTTCTCATTCGCTTCTGCTCGGCAAACTGCTTCGGTATGCCGGTGCTGATTTCTCGCTGTTCCCGTCACCATACGGAAGTGTAGCATTAGAAAAGCAGCAGGCTCTATCGATCGGAGCTTCGCTGACAGCGGAGGATCAATTTAAGAAGTCGTTTCCAGTTCCATCGGCTGGAATTCATCCGGGAATGGTTCCACTATTAATCAATGATTTCGGTATAGATTCAGTGATAAATGCTGGCGGAGGAGTTCATGGCCACCCGGGAGGAGCGCAAGGCGGAGGCAAGGCTTTCAGGCAGGCGATAGAGACAGTGCTTCAAGGGAAGTCGCTCACTGAAGGAGCAGTGGCCCATAAAGAGCTTAAGGAAGCGCTCGACCTGTGGGGGGTTGCCGAGGTGGGGGCAAAATGAATAACCCTGTAATCTTCTGTGATTTTGACGGTACCGTAACTGAGAAGGATAACATTATTGCAATCATGAAAAAATTCGCTCCTCCTGGCTGGGATGAATTGAAAGATGCTGTTCTCGATCGCCGGATTTCCATTAGGGATGGTGTCGGCCAGATGTTTTCCCTTCTCCCAGTCAGCCAGAAGGAAGAAATCATCGAATTTGCATTGACCAATGCTAAGATTCGACCAGGGTTTCAAGAATTTCTGGATTTTGCGGATGAGGAAGGAATTCCGGTTTATATCGTCAGCGGAGGAATTGATTTTTTTATCGAACCAATCATTGAAAGATTTGGACCGTTGGCAGGGGTTTATTGCAATGGCTCGGATTTTTCTCATGAGACTATTAAAATCAAATGGCCTAATCGCTGTGACGAATATTGTTCCAATGACTGCGGCTGCTGCAAGCCGTCGATCATGAGGCAGCTTGAACAGACCGGAACCTATAAAATTGTCATCGGTGATTCCGTGACAGACTTTGAAGCTGCAAAGCAAGCAGACTATGTACTGGCAAGAGACTATTTAAAAGTAAAATGTGATGAATGGGAAATTCCCAATACACCATTTGAAACTTTTTATGATTGTATTGATGCTCTTAAAA
>DMSR01000521.1 GCA_003457145.1 Bacillus sp. (in: firmicutes) | reverse complement strand
GTTCATTCTCATACAGAATCATCATTCCGCCGTCCAGGTAATCAGACTCTGACGGCATTTTTGCGACCATTTCAGGCGTAATCTCCGTCTCATTTCCCTTCAGCGTCGAGAAGGCAGCATTCCTTACCATGCACCAGGCATCCTCATCCACGCCAGGTCTGAAACTCCTAATCTGAAAACCTTTTGGAATAGACGGTTCCTGAACCTCCAATTCCTCCCTGACTAGCAGAAAGGTATACCTCTCCACGTCAAACTTCAGCTTCTCTATGACATCCTTCAGTTTCTGATTGAGCAAGGGTACAAATAAAAAAACATGATTCAATGACGTTGTGTGTTTCAGGATTTCCTCGAACAGTTGATTATAGCGCTGGTCGTCATGCGACTCACAATGAAAAATCCGGAACCTTGCCCTTTTTCCTCTTCGATGATAGTCATCCAGAATAAGAGAGGCCGCTCCCGTTATGTTCCCGCTGGAGTCAGTCAAAATATAGGTAGGATTTTCAGCATCAATCCTGAAATTTTGCAAGTCTTCATCATACAAAAATGAATCATCAACTTCCTTGCGATGTTTTTTACAGTATTGTATAAAATCTCCAAGCTGCTCCGTATTTAGTGCTTTGACCTTCATGACGATTCCTTCCCTTCAACAGTGATAGATTACTTTCTTATTTGCTTTAAAATTCGGTAGTGGCCCTTCCCGGGAATATATCCAAAATTTCTATTGATTTGCTGCATGGTGGCGTTCAATTCTTCCGCATCAGTCGTCAAGTCTAGTCTATGTCTCCCTAGATTTGTAAAATTCAACACGGTTGTGTTTGCGAACAAAAGGAAGGTTCAATCTTGACTCATGTCAATTTAAATATCATCCCTTTGGTTATTGAGCATCTTTTTGCAAATAATAGGATTGTCATAAAAAAACAAGGGGGATTTAGGATGAAGGAACGGCAATCCAAAGGAAATTCAGGTTCTGTTATGCAGCCCGGATATTCGGGAACAGATGCAGAAAAAGTAAAACAGCAAATTCAAGAAGATGTAGCCCACGGTCAAGGGGCAATGACTTCCCGAGAGGCAGGGTCTATGCGCGATTAAAAACCACTATATGTGGTTTTTTCCCTTTATGCCTAGGTAAAGTTTATCGCAATTCAATGATCTCTCCTGTGTCCGGGTTTACCATGACCTTTAATTCTGCATCCATTGATCTGACCTTAAAGAAATAGAAGTGTGTAAGTGCGAAAGCATGAAATCCTGAATCATTCACAGGTATAATCTTTTCTTTTTCGGATATGACCTCATATTTCTCCATTACGATTTCCTGCGCCTGATTATAGGTGAATTTAGGTAAAGAGAATAGGATCGTCAGAAAAAAATTGCAAATATCAAATAAGGAATTCTCTGTTTCTCCTTCAAATCTGCACGAAAATAGAGTGTATGTATAACCAGGAGTACAACAGGCAGGCTGGATGGCCAAATGCCAATACACACCGTTTGATCAACAGTCATAATGATAATAAAAAAACCAAAGAAATGCCCCAACCTAAAAGTGTTTTATCCTTCACCTTCACCTTCATCTTCTTCTGTCCTCTCAAGCCGCTTTCCATCGTGCATGCAGCCAATTTATATAACATTAATTCTTCGTCTTTATTTTTTAAATACCTTCTTTTTAAAAGTCGTGGTATCTGGTAAAAAGGATTCTAATCCAATATAGAATTCTATAAGGAATCCACTATATACGTCCCTATGCTTCGTGCCCCTCCTTCTACAAATCAGTTAGGAATAACCTTATAATAAGATATGGATTCATTACACAAAAATGAAATGGTGATACAAAAAATGAAAAACTATGTTGAAGCGTTATATGAAGCGGCCTTGAAATACCGGAATAACGAGGAAGCAGTAAAGCTATCCAATTACATGCGGAATCAATTTGAATTTATTGGAATGAGAGCACCACAAATGAGGGAAGTATTCAAGCAGCATGTGAAGAATTATGGCTTGCCAGCTAAGGAAGAATTGCACCAGATAATCCCTTCCCTCTGGGAGCTGGAAGAACGAGAAATGCAGATTGCCGGTCTTTACCTGTTAGATTTAATGAAAAAACAGTTCACTGAAGAGGATCTCCCCCTGCTAGAATTCATCATTACGACCAAACCATGGTGGGACACGATCGACCATATTGCGAAGAAACATTTTGGATACTATCTCGAAAAATTCCCGCAGCTTCGGCAGCAAATTATCGACAGATGGATCGCCTCCGGCCACATCTGGCTGATCCGCTCCTGCATATTATTCCAATTAGGCTATAAAGAAAGAACCGACGTGGCTATGCTCGAGGACATTATTTCAAGAACCTGCCATACAAACGAATTTTTCATCAATAAAGCAATCGGCTGGGCATTAAGAGAATACGCTAAGCAAGACCCTGAGAAAGTCATCGGAATTACCGACACATATCCCCTGTCAAACTTAAGCAGGAGAGAAGCTTTGAAGCATATAGGGAAAGATTAATGAAAAATCAAAACCATTTAAGATTCTATAAAAGTGAGGACAGGAAACTAGGCGTTTTCAAAAGTATCGAGGATACCACAGGAGAATAGGAGGAACTCTCGTTTTTAAAACAAAGACACAGAGAACATAAGTGGCTCACAACTCCGAAGCTTGTTACAATTTGGGACATGAGAACCTCCCCATGTCCCAAAGCATTATCCTTTAGTACCTTAAGGCAGGTTCACACCGCGTGAGCTTACATACAATGTATACCATTCGTCACGAGTCAGGGTGATGTTGACTGCTTCTGCGCTTGCCTTGATCCGCGCAGGATTTGCGGTACCAATGACAGGCTGAATGGCTGCAGGATGCCTCATCAGCCAGGCGAGAACGATGGCTTCTGGTGTTGTTTGTTTCTCTTCCGCCAGCTTTTGTACTAGGGCTGCGGTGTTCTTGACGCTTTCGCTTTCATTTTCAATGTTTTTTCCTGAATAGAGCCCTTTTGCAAGTGAGCCCCATGATTGAATCTGGATATTCTCCATCTGGCAATACTCCAGCGTTCCTTCTGGGAAGGTGTTTTGGCGTGCCGCTTCCTGATTGACATGTACACCTGTATCGAGCCAGCCAATTTTATGTAAGCTCATTTCCAATTGGTTGACCATGACTTTTTCGTCAGTATGCTGCTGCAGCAAGCGTATTTGTCCAGCACTCATATTCGAAACTCCGAACGAACGCACCTTACCGGACGCTTTGAGCTGATGGAATGCTTCCCCAACCTCGCTTGGATCCATTAAAGGATCGGGACGGTGCAATAACAGCGTGTCCAGGTACTCAATTCCAAGCCTCGAAAGAATTCCATCCACACTGTCTAGAATATACGATTTTGAAAAATCGTACCTAGTTGGCAGGCCTGCCTCCTGATCCCCGAAACGAATGCCGCATTTCGACTGGATGATGATTTCCTCGCGAAGCCCCGGCCTTTCTTTTAAAACCTGTCCAAAAACCCTCTCCGCTTTTCCCAATGTATAAATATCAGCATGGTCAAACATATTGATTCCAGAAACTAGGGCAGCTTCCACCGCTTCATGAGCCTGCTTGACATGTTCTGGCTCAACCGGACTGGGATCCCAGCTTCCCCCCAGACCCATGCATCCAAAAACAAGCTGTGAGGCATTCAATCCATTTTCATTAATAGGCAGCTTTTTCAATTCCTCATTCCTCCTTATGTAAAAGAAAACTCTTGCTAGCCATTCTACCATACTATAATCAATGATAAGAAGCATAGGGACGGACCTTATACTAGCTTCCATAAAAGATGCACAGGGTGCGTAAACCGAACCCATGCTTTACGTCCCTCCAGATGTCCATCAAATCCAATTTTCCTTATAATCTTCTATATATCTTTTCATTCTCTTTGGCTTCCTGCCTGACACCTTTTCAAAATCATGTCTTATTCCTTTGGCAAGGCCTAACTTCGTCGGAAAGTGGATTCCTACAACAACGTTGACGATATTCTCATCGGCGTCCTCAGAAATCATATGCTCTTTAAATTCTTTTACCGTTGGATCCGTATACTTCACATCAACAAAGATAACTTCAGACATGATTTTGCCGACTTCATAAAAATCCAATGCCTAATCACCAGTGATGACATAACTTTTGTTCTTATACTTCTCGATGTCACTTAAGGCAATGGCTGCTATCTCTGCTATATCTCTTGCATCCACAAAGCTCGTTTTTCCTTTTCCAGCAGGAACAAATATTCTTATGTCAATTCCCTCCAAAGCTCTATCAAAGGTTTCTGGGCTTGAAAAATCAAGAGAAACAAACTCATAGTCCTCCCCATGATCAGCCTTTACCTTCTCAACATTTCGGACTCCACATTTCATCGGAAGCTTCTTTAGCTTTTCAGCAACCTCAAAGCCAACCTTTCCAGTAAAACCAGTAACTAGTATTGTCATTCGAAACCCTTCCTTTTTGCCATTTGATTTGGCAGGCAGAATACACCCTACTAACTATTAGACCAGTCTATATAATAGATTAAAAAAAAAAGATTCCAACTGTTTCTATTTCAGAAGTACTGGAATTTGATCTGCGACTAATAGCAGAGCTTCGCTATTCCCCATCGTAAAGGATAAAAGAAAGGCCCCTTCAACCATTGAATTAATGACAATCCCTAACTCCTTTGCCCGTTTTTCCTCGAAACCAGACTCAAGCAATTTCTCGGTAAATGCATCTTGAAAGCTTTCATAGGCCGTTTGACACGCAGTTCTTACCGGCTGGCTAACTAAAGATGTTTCAAGTGCCACAGCTGCAATTGGTACTCCATCAAGACATTTTTCACTTTGAAATTGCTGCGCCAACTCTTTTATAAAATC
>DMSR01000504.1 GCA_003457145.1 Bacillus sp. (in: firmicutes) | reverse complement strand
GTGATCGATGAAGAAACGCCTGCCAATCTTGGCTCCTGGATGAATTTCAATCCCGGTGAAAAATCGGCAGGCGTTTCTTCATCGATCACGGAATGGGAGTCGTTATCGGTGAAACGTGCGAAATTGGGGACAATGTAACGGTGTTCCAAGGGGTCACCCTTGGAGGTACCGGTAAGGAGAAAGGCAAACGGCATCCGACTGTGAAGGATAATGCGTTGATTGCTACTGGTGCGAAAGTTTTAGGATCAATCACAATTGGAGAAAATTCTAAAGTGGGCGCAGGATCTGTTGTCCTTAAGGATGTCCCTCCGAACTCGACGGTTGTCGGGATACCAGGCAAAATTGTCATCCAGGACGGTGTCAGGATCAAGAAGGACCTGAATCACAGTGATCTGCCTGACCCTGTTGCTGACAGATGCAATGAAATTGAGATGGAACTAATGAAATTGAAAAAAGAGCTAGAAGAAGCGAAGCGAGGAAGGGGCAGGGAAAATGGGAATACAGATTTATAATACCTTGACTAGAGACAAAGAAGATTTTATCCCTTTAGAAGAGGGAAAAGTTAAAATGTATGTTTGCGGACCTACTGTCTACAACTACATTCATATTGGAAATGCCCGTCCTGCGATCGTTTTCGATACGGTTCGACGTTATCTTGAATATCGGGGGTATGATGTCAGGTACATTTCGAACTTCACAGATGTCGACGATAAACTGATCAAGGCTGCAAACGAATTAGGTGTGGAAGTACCAGCGGTCGCTGAGCGTTTTATCAATGCCTACTTTGAAGATGTGAACGCTCTTGGCTGCAAAGTAGCCGATGCCCATCCGAGGGTCACAGAGACAATGGACCTGATCATTTCGTTTATCAGTGCATTGATTGAAAAAGGATTTGCATATGAATCCGGCGGTGATGTCTATTACCGCACGAGGGAATTCAGTGAATATGGAAAACTTTCACATCAGTCAATTGATGAGCTGAAGGTTGGGGCAAGAATCCAGCGAGGAGAAAAGAAGCAGGACGCGCTTGATTTCGTGCTTTGGAAAACAGCTAAGGCGGGAGAAATTTCATGGGATAGCCCATGGGGCAAAGGGCGTCCGGGCTGGCATATTGAATGCTCGGCGATGGCAAGGGAATACCTTGGCGATACAATCGATATCCACGCTGGCGGCCAGGACTTGGCATTCCCGCATCATGAGAATGAAATCGCCCAGTCAGAGGCACTTACAGGCAAAACGTTTGCCCGTTACTGGATGCATAATGGTTACATCAATATCGACAATGAAAAGATGTCAAAATCACTTGGCAATTTTGTCACTGTCCACGACATCATTAAAAAGCATGACCCTCAAGTATTAAGATTCTTCATGCTATCTGTGCATTATCGGAACCCGATTAATTACAGTGAAGAGCTTCTTGAAAACACAAAGGCTGCATTTGAAAGATTAAAGACTTCTTACCAGAATCTTAAACATCGGATGGAAGCTAGTGCCAATCTAACGAATGATAATCACGAGTGGTTAGGTAAAATTGACGCCATACAGGAGCAGTTCATTCAGGAAATGGATGATGACTTCAATACGGCGAATGCGGTGTCCAACCTTTTTGAACTTTCAAAGCTAGCAAACCTGTATTTGATGGAAAAGAACACGGCTGAAGAGGTAATCCAGGCGTTCGTGAATCAGTTTGAAACACTGTTTGAAGTGCTTGGCCTTTCACTCCAGAGTGAGGAGCTGCTTGATGAGGAAATTGAAGAGCTGATTGAAAAGCGTAACCAGGCCCGGAAAGACCGAGACTTTAGGCTAGCAGATGAAATTCGCGATCAGCTGAAGGATATGAATATCATCATTGAAGATACACCACAGGGCATCAGATGGAAAAGAGGCTAAATGATGCTGTATTATGAGCAAAAAGTTGATGAAAAACAATTGAACAGTCTTGCACTTGCATATATGGGTGATGCCGTCTTTGAACTTTATGTCAGACATCACCTGCTTCAAAGCGGAAAAGTTAGACCGAATAAGCTTCATAAAGAGGCAACCAATTATGTATCGGCAAAATCCCAGGCGCGTTTTCTTCATAAGCTGCTTGACATGGGGGCTTTGTCCGAAGAGGAAATCACTGTTGCCAAAAGAGGAAGAAATGCCAAGTCTGGCTCTGTACCTAGAAACACCGACGTTCAAACCTATCGATACAGTACAGCATTTGAGGCGCTGATCGGTCAATTGTATCTGGCAGGTAATGAGAAACGGATAGAGGAACTGATTACGACGGTATTTGCATTTGTTGAAGAATAGATGGGAGGAACATTCCAGTGAGCCAGAACAAGAAACCTAACCGGAACCGGATCCAAAATCAGGGTGAGAACAATCGTAAGCCGAATCAGAATGTTAAACAGAACGAGAATCGGTCACAGAAATCGAACGAGAACCGGAATCGAAACCAGAACCGGTACCAGAACCAGAACACGAATCAGAACCCGAACCAGAATGAAAGACAGGATACGAATAAAAGCGAAAAAGAGAACCAGGATTACATTATCGGCAAAAATCCAGTGATTGAAGCCCTTAAATCCAATAGGGATATAAATAAAATCCTCATTGCAGAAGGTTCGCAGGGCGGGCAGATGCAGCAAGTTATCGGAATGGCGAAGGAAGCCAATGTCATGGTCCAATTCGTTCCCAAGAAGAAAATCGACCAAATCTCGGATGGCATTCATCAGGGAGTCGCAGCCCAGGTTGCCGCCTATGACTATGCTGAAATGGACGACTTATTTGCAGCGGCGGAAAAGAAAAACGAAGCTCCGTTCTTCCTGCTCCTTGATGAAATTGAAGATCCCCATAACCTGGGTTCGATTATGCGGACCGCTGATGCGTCAGGGGCGCATGGAATCATAATCCCGAAGAGACGAGCGGTTGGTTTGACGGCTACTGTGGCAAAGGCATCAACTGGAGCAATCGAATATATCCCGGTTGTCAGAGTGACCAACATGGCACAGACCATTGATGAATTAAAGGAGCGTGGTGTCTGGATTGCAGGTACCGATGCTTCGGCAAAACAGGATTACCGACAAATCGATGGAACCCTCCCTCTAGGCCTGGTAATCGGCAGTGAAGGAAAAGGAATGGGCAGGCTGATCCGCGATAAGTGTGATTTCCTGTTAAGCCTTCCAATGGCAGGACACGTTACCTCGTTAAATGCGTCTGTTGCTGCAGCACTGCTGATGTATGAAGTTTTTCGTAAAAGGCACCCGCTAGGGGATTAGGGATGGACATCCTGCTTGTTGACGGCTAC
>DMSR01000365.1 GCA_003457145.1 Bacillus sp. (in: firmicutes) | reverse complement strand
AAAAATGCTGGGTATGTGAATAAGTTCACAAAATAGCAACAACAAATTGACAGAAAATTGAACAGTACGGAAGCTATGGGGCAAAGACACTATTATTATTATGATAAAAAATTAGTCAAAACATGTTGGACTAGCTATTCAGGTAAACTTAGAAAGGATGATGGTCAAATGGATAAACAGGCTACTTTCAACCAGTCTCAAAGCACTGAAAAAATCTGGAGCAGGGATTTTGTTTTTATTTTCCTGGCCAACTTCTTTATATTCCTCGGTTTTCAGATGACTTTGCCAACAATCCCGCTCTTTGTCGAGCAGTTAGGTGGCAATGATCAGTTAATTGGCTTTGTGGTCGGAATCTTTACATTCTCTGCTTTGCTGATCCGGCCTTACGCGGGTCGGATACTTGAAACAAGAGGAAGAGGATTTGTTTACCTGATGGGACTTGCAATATTTGTTCTGTCTGTTGGTTCATTTGGGTTTGCAATGGGAATCGTTTTTTTATTTTTAATGCGGGTTGTCCAGGGGGTTGGCTGGGGTTTCTCAACAACGGCCTCTGGAACCATTGCAACTGACTTAATCCCGCCGCGGCGAAGGGGAGAGGGCATGGGGTACTTCGGCTTGTCTGGTAACGTTGCACTTGCCTTTGGCCCAACGCTTGGCCTAGCTTTAGTAGAAGTGATTAGCTTCAAGCAGTTATTTTTGTTCAGTGCCATGCTTGGACTTACTGCCTTTCTGTTAGCATCAAGAATACGCTATAAAAAAGTCGAAAAGAATGAAAGGGAAGTCGAGAGACGAAAATGGGATGTGTACGAAAAAACAGCGATACATCCATCCTTTTTGCTCTTCTTTATTACAGTTACTTTTGGGGGCATTGCTTCCTTTCTACCCCTATATTCAGCACAGAAAGGAATAGGCGGAATCCATTGGTACTTTTTTATATTTGCGGTAGCTTTGATGCTATCCAGGTCGTTTGCTGGAAGGCTTTATGATAAAAAAGGTCATCGGGCCATCTTCATTCCCGGGGCCACGCTGATTTTAGCTGCGATGCTGTTGCTCGCATGGCTTCCGAGCAGTCTGATAATGTATATGGCGGCAGGACTTTATGGCTTTGGATTTGGCTCAGTACAGCCTGCCCTGCAAGCATGGTCAGTCGAGAAGGCTCCAATGAACCGAAAAGGGATGGCAAATGCCACATTTTTTTCATTCTTTGATTTAGGAGTGGGAATTGGCGCGATTGCTTTTGGCCAGATAGGCCATTGGCTAGGATATGGCAGTATTTACATAGCTTCGGCTATTTCAGTCTTTCTCTCGATCCTTCTTTACATTTATTTGATTCGGCGCAGCTGAATGATTAGCCTGCTCTAGTATTGGAGCAGGTATTTTTATAGACAAGTATTTGAATGCCTTTATTAAATAGTTGGGATTTCTTATTATTCCTAGCTAACGTCTCTTGCTGACTATTACTTTTAAAAAAGATGGTGCTGGGTATCCAAATTTTAAGATCTAAAACGGCGAATTTACAAGTTTTATTACCCTCTGATAGGCGATTTTCTCCACCAGTGATTCTTTCCCGATTTTAAACGCTTCTAAATCAATTAAATCCTTAAAATAGGGAAAAAACAGCNNGGTCAAAAAAATATATTGGCGAAAATAGGTTTTTATTGGCGAAAAAAATATTTTATTGGCGAAAAAAGATATTTAATGGCGAAAAGCTAAATATAATGGCGAAAATGGAATACTTATTGGCGAACAGGAAACTGCAAGCCATTTATGTTAAATGCTGAGATTTGGAATTCGTAGAAATTGGACAATATATCCATTTAAAGACAAACATAACAGCTGGAGATTATTCCGAAATACAAAATTCACCTTTTCCTGTTGATGAAACTGGAATAAACTTACTTATAAAATAAAAATATGAAAAAACTATGTCCAAATGATTAAATAATCTGTAACAAGGGACAAATCAGTTGATTCTCAGTTTGTTCCGATTTAAGTTAGTTAGTAATAGATAGGCAGATTTGAGGAGATTGAATATGAAAATTCTAGTGATCGAGGATAATGAAAGTGTCTGTGCGATGATTGAAATGTTCTTCTTGAAGGAAGGGATTCAAGGTGAGTTCGTCAATGATGGCTTAAAGGGATATACTGCATTCAAAAATGGCAGCTGGGATTTGCTGATTGTCGATTGGATGCTTCCGGGAATGGACGGCGTTACACTTTGCAGGAGAATCAGGCAGGAGAACACTAAGATTCCGATCATCATGCTCACAGCAAAGGACAGCGAGTCTGATCAGGTCCTGGGTCTGGAAATGGGTGCGGATGACTATGTGACAAAACCATTCAGTCCGCTGGCATTGATGGCAAGGATCAGGGCTGTATCACGCCGGTACCAAAAACAGCAGCCAGAAGATAAAGGAATGCAGCGTACAAAGCATCTGAAAATAAACAAAGAAACACGTGAAGTAATGCTTAATGGGCAGCAGGTTACTAATCTGACGCCTAAGGAATTCGATCTTCTATATTATTTTCTCCAGCACCCGCGCCAGGTGTTCACAAGGGAACAGTTGCTCGAACATGTGTGGGGCTATCAATATTATGGGGATGAACGCACAGTTGATGTCCATATCAAACGACTCAGGAAGAAGATTGGCACAGCAGAGCAGCCATTTCTCCATACGATTTGGGGAGTAGGCTATAAGTTTGATGAATCGGTTGATGGGCATGAAAATTAAATATATTTACCAGCAATTTCTCAGCCACATCAGCATCATCATTGTTGCCTTCCTGATTCTGAGTTTGCTATTTACGTACTATGTTGAGACTTTGGTCTATAAAAATAAGACAGATGAATTGATTTCCTACGGAGAAAATATCCGCCGTGACCTTGAAAGAGGGATAGAACGTCCTGACCAGGTTATTAACCAGTATGCCCGGGTATTGTTTGGACGGGACATACAATTCAGCGTCTTTGACCAAAACGTTCAGCTGCTAAATCCAATCAGATGGAGAGGGCCTGCAATTGAGTTCACTGAAAAAGAATGGACCAAGCTTACGAATGGCGAACCGATCGTCATGAAATATGACTTGCAGCGCTATGATGAAGGTGTAACGCTAGTAGCACTGCCATTTTTAGACCGGGGTAATTTTATCGGCGGCATTCTGCTGACATCACCTATAAGCGGTGCAAGGGAGATGATCAGTGAAATCAATAAATACCTGTTTTATACCGTGCTTATCGGGCTTGGCGTTTCCTTCCTGCTTAGCTGGATGTTGTCGCGTATCCATGTCAACAGGATAAAAAGGCTGCAGGAAGCAACCTCTCTTGTATCCGCAGGAGACTACACGGTGAAGGTCCCTTCTTCGGACGTTGATGAAATCGGGGAGCTTGCAAAGGATTTTAACAAAATGGTGAGCAAGCTTCATGAATCGAATTCGGAAATCGAGAGCCTTGAAAATCGCCGACGCCAGTTCATGGCAGACGTATCACATGAAATGCGCACACCGCTGACAACAATTAGCGGGCTTATTGAAGGGATGAAAAATGATATGATTCCCGAGGCGGACAGGGAAAAAGGGATTAATTTAATCAGCCAGGAAACAAAACGGCTGATCAGGCTTGTCAACGAGAATTTAGACTATGATAAAATTCGCTCAAACCAGGTCCAGCTTTTTAAGGAGGATATCGANNGGTGTTTGAGATTATCAAAGAACAACTCGAGCTGCAGGCAGAAGAGCGAAGCAATAAAATCATTATTGCTACAGATGACGGGCTGGTGGTCCATGCAGATTATGACCGCCTTCTCCAGATTTTGATAAATATCACGAAAAATAGCATACAATTTACAGATAACGGGAAGATTTGGATTCGCGGCAGAAAAGAGGGCAATCATTCAGTCATTGAAATCGAGGATACTGGCATAGGAATTGAACCAGCTGAGATCGAAAAGATATGGCATCGCTTTTATAAAGCGGACCTTTCCAGAACGAGCAATCCATTTGGTGAATTTGGCCTGGG
>DMSR01000494.1:262-4738 GCA_003457145.1 Bacillus sp. (in: firmicutes) | reverse complement strand
TATAATAGCTTATGAACTTCCTTAATGGTTGGTGAGCAAAATCCTCTTATGAAGAAAATTTGATGAACAAGAACAGACTTAGAAATACGGTTTCAATTTTCTTCATAAGAGGATTTTGCTCACCAACCATTAAGGAAGTTCATAAGCTATTATAGGCATCTGTTACTCTGTGAGGTGAAAGCAATGACTAAAAAGAGTCTTCATCCTTCTGTCCAAAAATTCAAGGAGTTTGTAAAGAATCATCCCGAACTTATACAGGAAGTCAGAAAAGGAAACTCAACATGGCAGGAATTGTATGAGGATTGGTATTTACTCGGTGAGGATGATCCGAAATGGGGTGCTTCCAACAATATTAAACCTGACAAAGACCAAGGTCAGGAGAAGAAAACTGATTGGCTTGGTACAATTATGGGTGCAGTAAAAAATATGGACCCTGAACAATTGCAGGGGCAAATCAATAATATCAGCCAGGCGCTTGGAGCGGTTCAAGGGGTGTTGTCTCAGTTCCAGGGAGGTAAAGGGCCTCAACAAGGAACTCGAAGTCCAGGGCCTCAGAATCCTTTCTCTTTTAGAAAGGATTAGGGAAGGAGCAGACCATGAGAAAAGATGTACTAGAGCAATTGCGATCAAATAAGGAATTGATGGAGTTTGTCCGAGCTCAGCCACATTGGTACAGAAAGCTCAGCAGGGATCCACGGGATATTTACTCTGCTCAAATCGCAGCTCTCCATCACTTTGAGAAAACCATTCCTCATAAGGTTCAGAAGTTTTCTAACAACGTCCAAATGGCATCGATGATGATGCATATGTTTTCCAATATGAATTCCAACTCATGACAAAGCTTTCTTCCGGTGGGAGAAAGCTTATTTTTTTATGCTGCCGACCTGTACTTTATTGGGATAACCAGATATTTTCGCTTTTCTGGCAGGTTCATGGTAAAATGGGTTCGGAGGTGAGTCAGCATTGATTGCTGTTACATCAGAAAGAGTTGAACTATTGGAAGAAGCTGAAAAGTTTGTCAGCATGATTCTGGAATCTGATATTGCCGAACAGTATCGGCAATGTTTATATAGAGTTAAAAACAACGCAGAAACACAAAGGAAAGTGAAAGAGTTTGTTGAGATGAAGAACCGTTATGAAGAAGTCCAGCGTTTCGGAAAGTATCACCCGGACTACAAGGAAATAATGGGGAAAATCCGCGTTGTAAAAAGGGACCTTGATATGGATGAGGTTATTGCCGAGTTCAAGAAAGCTGAAAATGACCTGCAGGGTCTTCTTGATGAAGTTAGTGTGATTATAGGCCGGTCCGTTTCAGAAAGTGTAAAGGTGCCCACCGGTAATCCGTTTTTTGAAAGCTCCTGCAGCAGTGGCTGCGGAAGTGGCGGCAGCTGCGGCTGTTCTTAATTTCATGAGTAAAGAGCATGGTGCAGTTTCCCGCCATGCTCTTTTCCTATCTTTTCTAGATATACTGTTAGTTTAGTTAAGCCCATAATAAAAGAGCTGTTTTTTAGATTTAGAGATAACCCAAAAACTTTATACAAAAAGTTAACCGCTTTCTTTTCCCCTATCCAAACAACTGATAAGGGGCATATTGGATATTCATCATTGAAAATATGGGTTTTTGTATGCTAGACTAGTACAAAGCAAACGTTTTATTGAAGGGGAAAAAGATATGATAGGACAGAGGCAAGGAATTATCGTCTGGCTTTTTTCTCTGAAACAAGCCAAGATGCTTAGAAGATTTGGAAATGTTCATTTTGTCTCAAAAAGGCTAAAATATGCAGTGATCTATTGCAACCTCGAAGAGACAGAAGCACTGATGGCTAAAATCAGTTCATATTCTTTTGTGAAAAAGGTGGAACCTTCCTATAAACCATTCCTTAAAATGGAATTTGAGAATTCTTCACCCGATAAAGCAAAGGAATATGACTATAAGATGGGAATATAAAAAAGGTGAGGGATTCCTCACCTTTTTTTGCATTTTTTTACTGTAACGGCGGAATGTAATGGTTCAGCCTTAAAATTCCTATTAAATATTGATAATACAATTCTTTATCCGCAAATTGGGTTGATGGCTTAACATCAAATTCGATGATTGTTTTGCCCATCTCTGCTGCAAGCTGCGCAAACAAATCAAACCGCTTATTTGCCAGGTGATGAGGGTTGGGTATTCCCTCCCTGCAAATGTAAAGTGCTTGAAAGCTGCCTGGATTTGTTGGTTGGAGGACAACAATTAATGAACTGACCTCTTTTTCTGCCAAATTAGTATGAATCGCCATTAAATGGACAAGTCGATGCTGATTGGCTCTAGCAACTTCAAGCAGTTCATAAAGATCTGAATAGCCTTCTCCTAACTCAATAAAACGCTGAATCAATCTGAAAATCCCCTTCCAACTTATTCACTCCACAATACTTTATCATTTGTTGCAAAAGAATTGAAGGCAATTCTGGTTGTCTTCCAAATATGAAAGAATTTTTCCATATTAAGACTTACTCCGCGGCCGGGTTTTTGTTATTTTTAATATAGGCTGTTTTTCAGTTAGTAGACCTATTTAAGGAGAACCCCAATGAAAAGAGCTTCTGTTCTATTTATAACATTAATAATGATCTTTCTTTGTGCAGCAGTGGCCTGGCAATGGATTATTTTTTCTAAAGAATCAGGTCTTTCGCTTAATTTGCCTCCAGAAAAGATTAACCAGGAAATTCACGTAAAGGCTGAAAAAGCTGGATTGAATATAAAACAGGTTTTCAGTAATCTTGAGCAAGGAAGAAAATATGATATTAACATTCCTGGGCGGATTGAAAACCTTACTTGCCTTGATGGTGAAGGGGCACCTTGCAAGGATGACCTCGAAAACCAGTCTTTTAAAGCAAGAGGAACGCGACTCCAGTTAGAATATATTGTGAAAGTGGACACATCAGCAGTTGAATTTCTTCTTAATGATTGGCTTGTTTCATTGGTTGAAGAAGGAGTAAACAATACAAGAATTGAACTAGTGGACAAGCTGCAGAGGAAAGGAAGCTGGGTTGCAGGAATTCCGTTAAAAGGCTACAAACAAATGGACCTTGTGAATTATTATGTATTTGAAGGATTTGGAAATATCCCTTCTCTTTATTGGCAAAATACTAGCCTTGCAAAACTTTCTGGCCAAAAGGGGATAAATTATTACTCCCGGTCGCAGGATCAGCTGCCCATTTATGAATATGACAGCTTAATAAACGTTATTAATAAGAGTCATCTGTCGGTGATATTCAATAATGATAATCGGATTGTGCAAGGGAATGGGCTGGTTCTTATCAGCAAAAGCCTGTCCAGAAATGAGCTGGAACATCAGCTTGCGACCGCATTGATTTCAATGAAGCTTACACAGCTTAATAAGGATGAAGAATGGCTCTTGGAAGCTTTAGCTTCCCTGGTGACTAAGGGAACTGCGATGAACCCAAAAGCCTATGCAGTTGTAAAAGAACTCTCTGGCAAATTAACAAAGGCTGAATTAAATGAATTTACGGAAATCCTATACCATGACCACTCCTCGCTTACCCACAGGAAGCTTGATGATCACCTGGCGGGCATTAGAGGGATGCGAACAGATTTCTTTACATTAAATAAGCTAGAAGACAATCCGTTTTACAGACTGCTCTTTAAAGATGATAGAAGGATAATTGTAAATGGTGAGAATAGTAATGATATAAACATCGCAATAGATGGAGACAGGAAATTGTATCCTTTTGTAAAGACAATGGAAACATTAGGTTTCCAAACGGTGACGGACCCAGGGATGAAGTGGATAAAAGTGTCATATATTGGCAACGAATACAGCTTTAACCTAACGAATAATACATTTGTATTGAACGGAGAGAATTTCGGATTGCTTGAAAATCCGTTCGAGGTGATAAACAGAACTGTTTACGTGGAACAGCGATGGCTCAATGGCGTCTTCAAGATTTCGATCGAGGAAAGTAATCAGGAAATTGTGCTTGCAGTTAAGTAACTTTGCTTCGAGATCGTAAAGTCTTCTTTAAATTTAGGATAGTGGTGCAAACTCAACAGATCCATAATAAAAAAAAGCCCTGCAAAATCTGCAGGGTCCTTCTATATCCCTTAATAGGATAGAAGGCAAAGGGAGAGGAGAAACCGGAGGAAGAACTTATGGGGAAACGTAAGCCTTCTCCGCGGTTGGCAACAACATCCTCGAATTGATGTTGTTGTTTTCATTATTTCCATATTAGTAAGTGTTATACACTTTTTTGGTTAAATTTTTATATGTGTGGTAGGATAAGGGAGAATTCGCAGCATAATAATTGAGGAGTACGAAAGATGAGAGTTGTATCAGGAGATTTAAAAGGCCGCATTTTGAAAGCGGTACCCGGAACCACAACGAGGCCAACCACCGATAAAGTGAAGGAATCATTGTTCAATATGATTGGACCATATTTCACTGGGGGACTTGGGCTGGATTTATTTGCTGGAAGTGG
>DMSR01000494.1:0-204 GCA_003457145.1 Bacillus sp. (in: firmicutes) | reverse complement strand
GAAGGCAAAGCCATACAGATTATTAATGAAAACTTAAAGTATTGCGGGCTTGAAGAGAAGGCGGAAGTCTACAGAAATGATGCGGGCAGGGCCTTGAAAGCAATCCAGAAAAGAGGGCTATCCTTTAACTGCATTTTCTTGGATCCTCCATATAAAAAGCAGCAGCTAGTAAAACTGCTTGAAATGATTGAGAGTGAAACGCTG
>DMSR01000350.1 GCA_003457145.1 Bacillus sp. (in: firmicutes) | reverse complement strand
CTCGTCTGCCGTTTTCGACTTTGCGAGCAGCACTCCCAGCCCCGTCCCGATGACAAGAGAAAGCCCGAGCCCAATTCCAAGCCGTTTGAAGCTGGCTGCTAAATCGTAAATCAATGTTTTATCCTGGAAACCTGTGACAAGTGCCTCTAACACTTTTTCCGGAGAAGGAAGTATGATTGGAAGCCACCATTCAAGCTTGCTGCCTGTGTACCAGAAAGCAATGATCACAGAGAAAAAAATGAGTCTCTTAATATGCGGATTCATGTGCAAGCTCCTCTCTGATGACTTTGTCTATCTCCTTTTTCAGTAATCCGATGATGAATTCTTCCAGCTCAACCATTTCTTTTTTATGCTCCTGGCGTGGTCTTGGAATTTCAACCTTGATATCCTTCAGGATTATCCCGGGCTTTGTCCCCATTACAATAATCCGGTCTGATAGTTTGATTGATTCTGAAATGCTGTGTGTTACGAATACTATCGTTTTCTGTGTTTCTGTCCAGATTGTCTCTAGCTGATCATGGAGCCTGGAACGTGTCTGCTCATCCAGGGCTCCAAATGGTTCATCCATCAAAAGAATATCGGGATCCATTGCAAGTGCCCTTGCAATTGCCACTCGCTGCTGCATTCCGCCTGAAAGCTCGTGGGGATAGTGTGATGTATAATTTCCAAGCTGGACCATCTGCAGGTACTTTCTTGCTTCAGATTCCGCCTGCTTCTTTGACATTTCTTTTTTTAATGGAAAAATAACATTCTCGATCACATTCAGCCACGGAAACAGGGCCGCCTGCTGAAATACCATCCCGCGGTCCTTTCCTGGCTTTTCAACTCGTTTCCCTTCAACAAGTATCTCCCCGCTTGTGGCCCCAGTCAGCCCAGCCACTATTGAAAGGAGCGTAGATTTTCCACATCCAGAAGGACCTAAAATTGAAACGAATTCGCCTTTATCTATTTCAAGATTAATATCTTTTAAGATATCAACCTGGTGATTATTTTTATCTGCGTATTGTTTATTGACGTTACTAATATTAATGAACATTATAAATCACCCTTTTCTAATAAAGCATATAAGTTTAGTCGGATTTAATAAAGTTAATTATAATGTATTCCAACAACTTGTCAACATTTCAAATAAATCCAGTAAGTTACTTCCCCTTTTTAAAAGCATCTTTCCGAGTAAGATTGGAAATTCCAGTTTCACCGATTTCAGTGACAGTTTCTCCAGAATAAACAATCCGTATTAAACACCAACTATTTAATTTGCCAAGTTTATAGATTTTTAGGGTATACCCTAATTGCTGAAATCTGATTCCTTCCGGAAATATTAAAAACAAAAAAAATAGACCTGCATGGATACAGATCTAGAAAAAATACGAATATACAGTCAGTACTGATATAGAACCTATAACCACGACAATGACGTTGGCGCCCATGAAAGCAGCTAGAAATGCTGCTGCTGCGCCGATGATTCCATACCAAATATCTTCCTGAATGAATAACACTGCAGGAAAAATAAGTGCACCCAGCGTAGCATAGGGAACATTTTTCAAGACCCCCTGCAGGAATGAAGGGAGTTCTTTGCCTTTGAACATAACAAAAGGGAGCATTCTTGGTATATAAGTTACGATGGCCATCCCGATGATCATTATGACTATTTCTTTACTCATCAGCTTGTGCTCCCCCTCCATTTTTAAAGGTTTCCACGACCTCAACAATTACAGCTGCAAGGAGAGTTGCTGACACAATTGCCCAGCCAGTGGACATCAGTTCAGCCAGTGTGAAAATTGAGTTAAAACTAGCCGCAAGAACGGCAAGATAAACAACCTTTACATTATTTTTCATGGACGGCACCAATAGGCCGACAAACATGGCGTAAAGAGCTACTGACATGCTTTCCTGAAGGGTTTGCGGCAATCCAGCTCCAATTAGGAAGCCTAAACCTGAATTTATTACCCAGCTCGAATAGGAAATAAGAATCAAGCCAAACATATATCCGGCATTGACCTTCCCATCTCGGGTGGCCGCTACTGAGAAGGTTTCATCGGTTATCCCGAAGGAGTATCCCATTCTCGCAGCGATACTGTCTTCTTCTGCCTTTTCATTTAGAGATGCTGACATCAGAAAATGACGAATGTTCACGATCAAGGTGGTCAGGACAATCTCAAATATACCAATCCCCTGCATCAGCAGGCTTAAAGATATGTATTGAGCAGCACCTGCAAACACGAGCAGGCTCATCATTACCGTTTCACTTAAAGCGAGTCCGGTCGTTTTCGCAATCAGTCCAAAGGTAAGCGCAATCGGCATATAGCCTATTGCAATGCTGATGCCTGACTGGATCCCTTTTTTGAACTCTGTTGCCTGCTTTATTGCTAATGTGCTTTCCACGCGCTTCCCGCCTTCCTGAATCATATGTATGATTAAACACTTTAATCAATTAAACTATTTAATCATTAAAATATATTATACATATTTCCAGCAGCATGGAAAAGAGCTTATTTAAGGTATTTTACAAGCGCCTTAATTTATCAGCTGTATAACTTCTAAGCTCCTGTTCAAAACAAAAAAACACGGCATACACCGTGTTTCATCATTTTCCTTTAAAAATGGGCTTCCGTTTTTCACTGAATGCAGCTAGAGCTTCAAGCCGGTCTTCGGTAGGAATAGTCACTTCGTATGCTTTGCGTTCAATTTGCAAGCCTGTCTGCAAGTCTGTGTTCATGCCCTGCTTGACTGCGAACTTTGCTTGCTAACGGGCCAGTGGCACTTCAGCAGGCAAAGTTCGCAGTCAAGCAGGGC
>DMSR01000197.1 GCA_003457145.1 Bacillus sp. (in: firmicutes) | reverse complement strand
TGTCGGAAACGAAGCATTCTACATGCTGCAGGAAGGTGTTGGAACGGCAGAGGAAATCGATAAGGCAATCAAGCTTGGCTTGAATTATCCGATGGGACCGTTTGAATTGGGCGATTTGGTTGGTCTGGATACTCGTCTGAATAATTTAAAATACCTTCACGAGAAGCTTGGCGAAAAGTACCGTCCTTCGCCATTATTGGAGCAATATGTAAAAGCAGGACGTCTTGGCAGGAAGACTGGTCGCGGTGTGTATGACTATAGAGAGTCATTTACCGCAAAATAAAGGAGGTTGACGATGAGAGAAGTTGTGATTGTCGATGCGGTCAGGACTCCAATTGGAAGATACAATGGCAGCTTGCGGCATATCCGTCCCGATGATTTAGGGGCTGTTGTGATCAAAGCGTTAATCGAGCGAAACCCTGGTCTGCCAGCTTCAGAGATTGAAGAGGTTGTCTTTGGCAATGCGAATCAGGCAGGTGAGGATAACCGGAATGTTGCAAGGATGTCCGGTCTTTTGGCTGGTCTGCCTGTTGAAGTTGCCGGGACGACCATCAATCGTTTGTGCGGTTCAGGCCTTGATGCGGTCAATTACGCGGCAAGGGCTATTTTAGCGGAGGAAGGTGAGATCTTTATTGCCGGTGGAACGGAAAGTATGACGAGGGCGCCATATGTAATGGCAAAGCCGCAAGTGGAGTTTCCACGCGGCAATATGGAGATGTTTGACACCACGATTGGCTGGCGCTTNNAAAGTTAAAGGAAAAGTATGGCACGGACAGCATGCCAGAAACCGCAGAAAATGTGGCGAAAAAGTATAATATTTCACGAGAAGCCCAGGATGAGTTTGCTGCACAAAGCCAGCTGCGCGCCCAGCAGGCGATGGAGTCAGGGCGGTTTGAAAACGAACTGGTTCCTGTTATTTTTGAAGATAAAAAGGGTAACAACAATGTTATTGACAGGGATGAACATCCGCGGCCCGGGACGACTGTCGATAAGCTGGCAAAGCTCAATCCTCTGTTCAATGGTGGTACAGTCACTGCCGGAAATGCATCGGGAGTCAATGACGGTGCGGCTGCATTGTTGCTCATGAGCCGGGAAAAAGCAGACGAACTCGGGTTGAAGCCGCTGGCAAGGTATGTAGTCTCAGCGACGGCCGGGCTCGAGCCTTCAATCATGGGGATGGGGCCAGTTCATGCTGTCCAAAAAGCATTGAAGCGAGCAGGCCTATCTATAGCAGACATCAGCCTGATCGAACTGAATGAAGCATTTGCTGCTCAATCCCTTGGCTGCATCCAGGAGCTTAGGCTTGATCAGTCGCAGGTAAATGTCAATGGAGGAGCAATCGCTTTTGGGCATCCGTTAGGGGCGAGCGGAGCCAGGATTTTGACAACCCTTTTATATGAAATGAAAAGGCGGGATTCCAAGTATGGACTTGCGACGATGTGTATCGGAGTAGGTCAGGGAATCGCCACAATCATCGAGAATATAGGAGAGAATTAAATGAATTATATAAAATTCCAGAAAGAACAGCATATCGCTTATATCACCATTGACCGTCCAGAATCGCTGAACTGCTTTAATTTTGAAACTCTTCAGCAGCTTGGTGATACCGTTGAAAGCCTTTATACGGATTCTGATATCAGGGTGGTTATTTTTACAGGTGCTGGAGAAAAATCATTTAGCGCAGGAGCTGATTTAAAGGAGCGGAAGAATCTGACTGAGGCAGAAGTCCGCCGCAATGTGAAGAAAATCCGTGATGTCTTCAATATGGTTGCGGAACTGCCGCAGCCAACGATCGCTGCTGTGAATGGATTTGCTTTCGGGGGCGGATTTGAATTAATGCTTGCCTGTGATTTTAAAATTGCTGCTGAAGAAGCATGGATGGGCATGACTGAGGTAAGCTGGGGGATCATTCCCGGTGCGGGAGGAACGCAGCGTCTTTCAAGATTGATTGGTGAAATGAAGGCAAAGGAATTGATCTTGACTGCAAGAAAAATAACATCTGAAAAGGCGCAGGTGCTTGGGATTTTAACGGCAGTGGCAGCAAGAGAGAATGTGATGGCCGCATGCAAGAAGCTTGCTGAGGAAATCCTCCAAAATGCGCCGATTGCAGTCAGACAGGCGAAGTATGCAATCCAGCAAGGAAGCAGTACCGATTTGCAAACAGGGCTTGCCATCGAATCAAAGGCATATGAGGTGACGATTCCAACGAAGGATCGGGTTGAAGCCCTGAATGCCTTCAGTGAAAAACGCAAGCCTGTTTTTACAGCTGAATAGACGGAAATCCATAGAGTGAGGGCTCTATGGATTTTGCTATTTAGGCAAATTCTTTTTGCTAAATAGTGATAATACTGTAAAATATTCTATAACGGTTTTTATCCGTCTAATAAAAACAAATGAGGATGACAGAAGCTTGAATACAAGATCAATGATTTTTACACTGTACGGTGACTATATTTCACATTATGGAAGCAAGATTTGGATTGGAAGCCTAATTAAATTACTGAATGAATTTGGCCACAACGACCAGTCTGTCCGTGCTGCGATTTCACGTATGAACAAGCAGGGCTGGGTGCAGGCCGAAAAAATTGGCAATAAGAGCTACTATTCACTCTCCCCCCGGGGACAGGTCAGGATTCAGGAAGCGGGGAAGCGTATATTTAAATTAAAGCCGGAAGAGTGGGACGGCAAATGGAGAATCCTTATGTATACGATCCCCGAGGAAATCCGCACTGTCAGGGATGAATTGCGGAAGGAATTGATTTGGAGCGGCTTTGGATCGATGTCGAACAGCTTTTGGATCTCAGCTAACAATCTTGAAAAGCAAGTAAACGATTTAATCGAGAAGTACGAAATCGAACAATATGTTGATTTCTTCGTCGCCGAATATAAAGGCCCGCATGAAAATAAGAGACTTGTAGAAAAAAGCTGGGATCTTCAGGAAATCAACGCCAAATATCAGGAATTCATTACCGAGTACAGCCAAAAATACATCATCGACAAAAATAAGATTCAAAGAGGAAGCATGTCTGATGCTGAATGCTTTGTCGAAAGAACAAAGCTTGTACATGAATACAGGAAATTCCTGTTTTTCGATCCAGGACTGCCCGAAGAGCTATTGCCAGAAAAATGGCTCGGCAGTCACGCAGCATCACTGTTCAGCGAATACTACAAGGAATTAGCTGAGCCAGCATCGCGCTTTTTTGAATCAGTTTTTAGAGAAGGTAATGAGATTAAACATAAAGATATGGATTATGATGTCATGGATCATCCATTTATTTTGGAATGATGCAAAGCCAAACTTTGGGTTTCGAATATGAAACAGCAAATAGAAGCAGCCCACGTCAGTACCTGAATTGGGCTGCTTTTATTTACTATGGTTTTTTTCGTTTCCTTGTCAGGAAAAGGTGAAAGTGCGCCGGGAGTTTTTATTCTTAATGAAGCCTGTTATTCTCCCTGTGACCGCTTACTATATCGTTAACTTTTTCTATAGCTTGCTCCACCATTTCATCAACAATCATAACCACATCTGTATCATACTTTTCTTCGGTTAATACATCGAATTGAAGCTTCTCGGCATAAGGAGCTGATCTATTCATCATAAAAGCAGAGGTTACCTCACAATATTTTTTTCGAGCTTCTTGAACGCTTAACTTACCAGTTACAATATCGTTCATTAAATTAAGGGCCAGGATATTTGCTGCTTCCATATCACACCGAGATGAAACTTCACCTTTTGTTCTTTCGACAATGACACTTCCATCAAATTTAGCAATTTCACTAAACATTTCAGGTGGAACAGTATAGTTAATATAGTTCTCAATAACATCGGTATGAGGTTGAGGGAAATCGTGGGGGATTTCATCACGGTAAACGATTGTTCGTTTCCAGGGTCCGTTGTTATACCAGATTAATCTGCTTTGAGTTGCTTCGTTAGGTGAACCATATTGTTTGATCGTCATGTTTGCTGCCTTTTTAGACA
>DMSR01000374.1 GCA_003457145.1 Bacillus sp. (in: firmicutes) | reverse complement strand
AGCCTTCCTCAAGCTGGACTTTTCCTTTTGAAATGAAAAGTCCAGCTTGAGGAAGGCTGGAAAAAGGTTTTGCCTCAGAAGGATGCAGATAAGGAACCAGTGCTTCCAGCCGTTCAACAGGGTGAACGTGGCCCCGTAGTGAAAACAGAGGTAAAGGAAAGCAAAACGCAGCCTCCGAAGAGATTGACTGAAGGACAGCTCATTACTTTAATGAAGACAGCAGGCAAGCATATCGAAGACAAGCAACTTGAAAAGGTATTAATGAAGGCGGAGGGGCTGGGCACAGAGGCAACCAGGGCCGGAATCATTACAATGCTGAAGGACAGGGCATATATTGAAGTCAGAAAAAATTTAGTTTATGCAACCGCAAAAGCAAAAATCCTCGTAACGGCTATAGGCGGACAAGTTCTTGCATCTCCGGAAATGACAGCTAAGTGGGAGCAGCGGCTGCACCAAATTGGTGAAGGAGAGGCATCACCAAAGCAATTCATAGATCAAACTTCAAAAATGATCAAGCATTTGGTTTCGGAAACTTCTGAAGGCTCCGCAGGCTGGTCGTTTGCAGACGAGGTCACCAGTGCCTTTGTGCCTGGTAAGAGAGGCGGCGGACGACGGAGCAGCAGTCTAGGAAACTGCAAAAAATGTGGGGGAATGGTCGTAGACAAAGGCTCTTTCTATGGCTGTACCAACTATCAAAAAACCAAATGCAATTTCACCCTTTCTAAGCAGCTCCTTGGGAAAACCGTCACGCAGAAAAACATAAAAAAATTATTAACGGATGGAAAGACTGATGTCATAGAAGGATTTCAAGGCAAAGAAAAACAATTCGATGCCATGCTTTATTGGGATGACCAGGAAAAGAAAATGAAATTCGATATGACAGTACAGCAGGCAAAGCAAGAAGGGTAGCGCCTTGTAACTCCTGTTTTTCTATAGTACACTTTATATGGCTATCGTTTATGCATTGGAGGTCCAGGGATGACAACACCCAGTATGGAAGATTATATTGAACAAATTTATAATTTAATAGAAGAGAAAGGCTATGCCCGTGTATCTGATATTGCGGAAGCATTGTCAGTCCACCCCTCCTCGGTAACCAAAATGGTCCAGAAGCTTGATAAGGACCAATTCTTAGTATATGAAAAATATCGGGGGCTGATGTTGACCCCTAAAGGCATTAAAACCGGAAAAAGGTTAGTGTACCGCCATGAATTGCTTGAGCAGCTACTGAAAGTAATCGGCGTTAAAGATGAAAATATATACGAAGATGTAGAAGGGATTGAGCATCATTTGAGCTGGGACGCAATCGACAGGATTGGCGATCTCGTTCAATTCTTCGAAGAGGATAAATCCCGGATTCAGGCATTGAGGGAAATCCAAAAACTAAATGAAGATCAATAGAACAAGAAACACCTGACCAATGTCAGGTGTTTTTTAGGCTCTAATCGTTCGCTTTTGGCTTTTGCTGGTAACTCTGCAATGACGTCAAAATCAGCCAGTTAGCATCATATGTTTTAATATATATCGGGGAATTGTTCAAAGGTTTGTCCGTTTTCGGCTAGCAATGCTAGGCTGCCATCTTCCGTTTCGTTTATATTTACACCGGTGATCCAGCCAGAAGAAGCTTCTTGTAATGCCTTTCGGTAGGAGATAATCCTCCCGCTCGAAGTTTGAAAGCTGATTATATCACCGGCATTGTTTTTATGAATAGCAACTAGCTGTTCTTGATTCATAAGAACGCCTCCTTTCACATTCTTCTAGTCTTGCACTTTGTCCAGAAAAATAAACAAAAGGAATTTCTGTTTCTACAGCGAAATATTTATAGGGGAGTTATGCAAACATATAGGCAGGTGTAGTATGGATAATTTTATTTGGGAAGATGAAGCAGAAAAACAGTGGAATGAAATGGCTGATTCATGGAATTCTCGAAGCAGGGAAATGTGGGAAAACGGCAGCCGGAAAGGCATTGTTCCGTTCATTAATAAGTTTGTAATTCCTGGTTCAAGTGTATGCGATTTAGGGTGTGGGGATGGCGTCGGTTCCGAAAGACTGGCAGAAACGGGATACACTGTCACGGGAATAGATGTTTCTGAGGAAATGTTGGGAAAAGCAAGCGAGAACCATCGCAATAAGACAGCAAATTTCCGGAAAGCTAATCTTGCCGACTGCGGTTGTCCTGATCATGCTTTTGATGCAGTCGTGGCAATTAATTCATTGGAATGGACAAGAAGTCCATATGATTCATTAATGGAGATAGGAAGAATTACTAGGCCTGGGGGCTATGCATGTATTGGCATACTAGGTCCAACGGCAGCGCCAAGGATTAACAGTTATCGAAGATTATATGGCGAAGAAATCATCTGCAATACAATTATGCCATGGGAGCTTGAAAAGCTGGCTATCGAAAATGGCTGGGAAAAAGTCGGAGAATATGGGGTATATAAAAAAGCTGCAGCCCAGCTTCCCCTTGGTTCTTTGCCGATAGAGCTCCAGCAGTCTTTATCATTCTTGTGGGTATTTATGTTCAAACTAGGTAATTAGGGGGGACGGTTAATGAGTCGTTATTCAATTGACGAATTTGTAAATAACACGAAACAACAGGATAAGGGAGAAGGGCTTTTTGAGATTGAAACACCACGGATGCTTGAAGTAAATCTGGATGGCCAGGTGTGGTCCAAGGCAGGTGCAATGGTATCCTATCGAGGAAGCATTAAATTTGAGCGTGAAGGGATACTGGAGCACGGTCTAGGCAAGATGTTTAAAAAGGCATTTACGGGCGAGGGGACCGCGTTAATGAAGGCTAATGGAACTGGAAAGCTTTACTTAGCAGACCAGGGGAAGAAAATCTCAATTTTAAACCTTCAAAATGATTCAATCTTTGTGAATGGAAATGATCTACTCGCATTTGAACCAGCTATTAGGTGGGATATCAAGCTCATGCGACGTATTGCCGGAATGATGTCAGGTGGCTTGTTCAACGTCCGTCTTGAGGGAACCGGAATGGTAGCCATTACATCACATTATGAGCCATTGACACTGCTTGTTACTGCTGATAACCCTGTGTATACAGACCCAAACGCAACAGTAGCATGGTCGGGGAATCTTCAGCCAGACTTCGTTACCGACATTTCATTTAAAACCTTCCTGGGCAGGGGAAGCGGAGAGTCTATCCAGATGAAATTCAATGGGGAAGGCTTTGTTGTCGTGCAGCCATTTGAGGAAGTATATTATGCTCCTCAGTCATAACAGAGAACAGAGACATTCAGAATGTCTCTGTTTTTTTGGAATTTCCTCAATCCCATTCATAAGGTGTTTCTTGGTATACATAATAGTTCAACCAGTTTGAAAAGAATAGATGTGCATGGGCACGCCACCGGTTAACTGGTTTTTGCTCCTGGTCATTTTGTGGAAAATAGTTCTCTGGCAGCTGAATGTCAATGCCCTTCGCAAGGTCTCGTGAATACTCTTCTGCCAAAGTAGTGGCTTCATATTCGAGGTGGCCAGTGATCATAATCCTTTTTCCATCATTTGAAGCTAAAATTAAAGGGCCAGCTTCTTCAGATGCTGCCAGCAGCTGCAGCTCTGGAAATTTAGTCAAAGCTTCAGTGGATAAGTCGGTGTTCCTCGAGTGTGGCGCATAAAAAACATCATCAAACCCTCTTAATATCTTTGTTTTTTCATCCAGGACAACATGCTTGAATACTCCAGAACATTTCCTGGGAAGCAATGACTTTTCGATACCATAATGATGGTATAAAGCTGCCTGAGCGCCCCAGCATATATGCAATGTCGATGTGACATTCTTATCCGACCAGTTTAAAATCTGCTTAAGCTCATCCCAATAGTCCACTTCCTCAAATTCAAGCAGCTCTATGGGAGCCCCTGTGATGATCATGCCGTCGTATTTCCTTTCTTTCACTTGATCAAATGTTTGATAGAACTCCTCCAGGTGATATTGAGAAGCGTTTCTTGCCTCATATGTAGCTGTTTTTAAAAATGTAATATTGACTTGTAAAGGAGTGTTTCCAAGGAGACGGAGCAGTTGTCTTTCAGTTTTTTCTTTTTCTGGCATCAGGTTTAAGATCAAAATATTCAGCGGACGGATATCCTGTCGTGCAGCACGTCCTTCATCCATTATGAAAATGTTTTCTTCCTCTAA
>DMSR01000425.1 GCA_003457145.1 Bacillus sp. (in: firmicutes) | reverse complement strand
CATTATGCAAACCACGACAGCGCACTTTTCTACCATAATGCAGCTGGGGTTCCTTGGACTGCTTCCTATATTCAGGCAAAGGGTGATCCGATAGCAGATCTTTACGAAGATATAGCAGCAGAGGAAAAAGCCAGGGCAACCTATCAATGGATCATCAATATGAGCGACGACCCGGATTTGAATGATGGATTGAGGTTTCTGCGTGAGCGGGAAATTATCCACTCCCAACGTTTCCGCGAGGCAGTCGAAATTCTAAAANNGGAAGAAGCATCCTTAATTGGATGCTTCTATTTATTCTCGTGGTAAAGATTTATATCATATATCTTCTTCATCATTTCAAAGACAACATGGCGATTCTTCCATTCCTCTTCTTTCTTCCAAAGATCCTTGCTCCTATCGACTATTTCGCAGCGTAGTGCGTGATATTCTTTCTCTGCCTTCTCTCTCTTCTCTCTTAACAAGATCATTAAACCATATACACCAACAGTCACAATCAAGAAATATAAATTTGCGGAGTTCTGGACATAAACTGAAAAGATTTTTGCAAAAGAATAGGAATATGGCTTTATCACATTTAAATAAAGATAATAAAAATAAATAGATATAAGACCGATCGTCACCCATACAGACAGAAGATGCCTAGATTTATAACGGTCAAATTTCCTCTTGCGGTCTATTACATTCTGCAGCATTTTTTTTGTGGCCGGATCCGTTTTGTCATCTAACTTCATAATTTCTGGTTCCATGGCATGCCCGCCTCCTTTATACATTAAATGTATGAGCTTGTCCGGCATGATATGTTATCACTGCTGTAAAAAAGCCAGATAAAATGCTTGTTTCTTACATACTAAAAAAGCCGGAGACTGACATAGCTCCGGCTTAATTTTAATTCGGTATTTTCAACACTTGGCCCGCCTGTATTTCATTCCCTTTAATATTGTTGGCTTTTCTGATGATTTCAATGCCATCCTGCGTTTTATAGTATTTTATGGCAACCCTGAACAGTGTTTCATTTGGCTGTACAGTATGAAAAATTACTTTCTCCTCATTGCCTGAACTGTCAGCAGGAGGCTGGGCTGAAACCTCAGCTGCAGGTTGTGTCACTGCTGCTGCTTTATCTGAATTTTTCTTCTGTTCTTTAACGGAGTTGCTTGCTGAACTTAGAGAACTATTTTTGTCACCGCCACTGATTGGTGCAGGCGCAGCTGCTATATCGATCTGTTCCGATTCAGTAATTTCTTCTATTGCCGGTGCGGCCTCGTCCTCATCTTTTTCAGCTTTCTGATCACTTTTGGCCTTGCTGCTGCTTTCAATATCAATCAGTTCTACCCCGGCCAGCTCTTTTGTGATCTCAAAAGGTCCCTTGGATCCCTCAAGATAGGAAATGATGCTGAAAAAGGTTATTGGAAGCAAAATAAAGAATAATGCCATAAGCCTTATTACTGGATACTTTACCTTAACTTTTGTTTTTTTCTGTTTTTGCCTGTGGATTTCTCCCCTGGGAGGCAGAGATTCTATCTTATTTGCTGCAGATTGGTCAGTTTTTCTTTCAACCTTTTTCCTCAGGCGCTCTGCCTGATCTCTAATCGGTTTTTCATTATTCACCGTAAGTACCTCCATTTGCTTCTTTCGCCTTGAACTTAAGGATAAGGCCAAGTAAGAAATCAATGAAAAAATGCATTATAATCGTCACAAGCAGATTATTCGTCTGCATATATATATACCCAATTAAAAAACTCAACAAGATGATATTAAGGAATAAAAACCAATTGAATAAATACCGGTAATGAATCACTGCAAATATAAGGCTGGAAACAATTAATCCTGTTGTTGTCTGGATTATTCCCCTGAAAAGGATTTCCTCACTTATGGCAACGACCGCCGCTATTAAAGCTATTTGACTTACAGACCTTTTCTTAAAGATCCGTTCATTGAGCCCCCCGTCGTCATAAAATTCAGGGGGTAAGTATTTCATAACAAGAAGATCAGCCGCTACTACCGCTAACGCAGCAACAATTCCAACAGTGAAAATCCGGGAGTCATCCCAAATGAGTAACTTCATGAAATCATTTATATTATCAAACAATATAATACCTAATACCGCTGATATCGTTAATAGGATAATTTGCGTAGCAAATAAATGAAAAAGCAGTTCTTTATCAGTGAGACTCTTAATTGTTTCTTTATATCGATCTTTCATCTTATCCGCTCGCTTATTTTAGTAATTACTGCCTGCTCATCGTTTATTTTCGAGTAAATCTTTTCTATCCCTAAACATTGCTTTGCTTCAAGCTCTTTTCTAGATGCTCTGAACCAAGAATACAGAGAGAACGTTAAAATCCTAAGCCAATTTGACTTTTAAGTGTAAGGAAATAAGGTTATGATAACAGATTTGGTAACAGAAGCTCAGCTAATTCTTGCTTCCAGTCCGTCTTTTCTGCTGGTCTGTCAAAATGGTTTACCTCTTTTTTGAAGCTATTAAGGTCAATTCCGCAATTGCTGCAGCAATGTTCCGGTTTTTCGCGCAAGATTTCATCAAATGGCTGCAAAATGACCGATCGTTTACAGTCTGGTGCATGGACCCATTTCAACATTTGCTTTATCTTAGCATGTTTTACCTGCAAACGTGCATCAATAAGGGATTTAAAATTTTTCATCTCTCTATCGTATTCAATCGTTTCCAGGCCCAAGAGATAGTCTTCAACAATTCTCCATTGGATTTCCGTATACCCGCAAACAGCTAGGAGGTCTTCTTCATACCGGCTTATTTCATGATAAAGTACATTGTTTTCAGCTAAAAAATTAAACATACGCTCAATTTGAAAAC
>DMSR01000295.1 GCA_003457145.1 Bacillus sp. (in: firmicutes) | reverse complement strand
AGAATTTTTCTCTCCTCAGGACCATCCACTCCAGCCATATGCGCAATTTTATAGGCAGGCATCCCTACTATATCAGCATTGACCGCACATGAGTGTTCATTAATGACAAGCTTCTCCACCTTTTGTCTTTCTTCCTCGTTTAAGAAATAGCAGCTATTAGCAATCATTTCGCTTTTAACATCATGATATATTTCCTTATCAATGATAACCGCTTGTTCAGATGCGCAAATCATGCCGTTGTCAAAGGTTTTTGATAAAATAAGGTCGTTGACCGAACGCTTCACATTTGCCGTCCGTTCGATATAGCAAGGGACATTACCAGGGCCAACACCTAAAGCTGGTTTTCCAGAGCTGTACGCAGATTTCACCATTCCCGCACCACCAGTAGCTAAAATCATTGAAATTTTCGGCTGGTTCATTAAAGCCTGCGTAGCATCAAGTGAAGGCTTCTCAATCCACTGGATGCAGTCTTCGGGAGCTCCTGCTTTAACCGCTGCATCCCTTAATATTCTGGCCGCTTCGCTGCTGCACTTCTGAGCAGATGGGTGGAAGGCGAAAATAATCGGGTTGCGCGTTTTAATCGAAATCAACGCTTTAAACATTGTAGTAGAAGTAGGATTCGTAACCGGCGTTACACCAGCAATGACACCCACAGGCTCAGCTATGGTAATCATCCCGTCATATTCATTTTCCTCAATGATACCAGCGGTTTTATCGTACTTAATGTTATGGTACACATACTCTGTCGCGAACATATTTTTAATAATTTTATCCTCATACACACCGCGCTTTGTCTCTTCTATCGCCATCTTCGCAAGTGGCATATGCTGATCAACACCTGCAAGCGCCATTTCCTTTACGATTTTATCGATGCTTTCCTGATCAAGCTCCCGCATTATCGCAAGTGCTTTCAGACCCTTCTCAACCAGGCCATCGACCATTTTTGTTACCGCTGTCTGCTCATTAACCTCTTTAACGATTGTCGCCATTTTCATTACCTCCATTAATAACTTAGTAAGTAGTGCAGCTCGATCAGTTTGTGAATGTTTTCACATGTTTGATTTAAAAAAAAGCTGTAGCTGCATTTTAGAGTTATTCGATTGATATTATTTATCTTTGTGAAGTATTTCACATAATAGAATAAAAATTATTCGCAAACTGGATTTCTAGGAATCTTTTCAAAAGATAAATCAGTAATATATTTTGAACACCTTTTTACAATGATTACAAAGTTGACAGTCCAGATATATGATGGAATCAACTCCTCATCTTTAAACATCATCGCCTCAAACTCGTCACCAACGGTCTCTTCAAAGAGCTCCTGCGTATATGTCTCGGTATCAGTTGAAAAGGACTTCCACTCGCAATACATCATCTTCAATCACTCCTTACTCCTTTTTCTAATTTAAGAATAACACAAGTTTAAAATAATAGATTGTGAAATATTGAACAAAGTTTGAACTGTTGGTTTTTATTTTATTATTGTTATTAAGGGGTTTTAAATAGTTGTTAATAAACTAAATGTAACCGTTTTCATTTTAAAAGTTATATTACTATAATTAAAGATAATCAAAGAGGACTGTTTTGCATAGAAGCCCTCCTTGAAATTGAGTTATTCCCTACCCAGCAGGCTCTTCATTTTAAAATTCGTACCTAACACCTGTTAACAATTCAGAAACGTCCCATAGTTTCTGCATCGTATCTTCGTTGTAAACACCTGGTGAAGGGGTTTCGATAGCCGGATTCCCTTTACGATTCCCCCTGCCATCTGGTCCGATGTACTCTCCGCCCTTCAGATTTTCATTGGTAGCAGCATAGAGAGTCGGTAAAGCACCCATTTCAGCTGGCTGAAAGAAAAGTTTCATTAAACTCTTCATATAACCTGGTGTTTCCGACTTTCCAAGTTTAAACAGATTAGTGTTCGAAATCCCAGGATGGCAAGCAATACTTATTGTTTCAATGCCATGTTCCTTGAACCTTCTGTCTAAATCTTTGGCGAATAAAAGATTAGCTAGCTTGCTTTGTCCATAAAACTTCATCGCTTTATACCCTTTAGAGCCATCAAGATTATCAAAGTAAATTGAAGCTCCACGGTGAGCAATACTGCTCAAAGTGACCACTCGTGATTTCGGTGTTTTCTTAAGCAAAGGTAGCAGGAATCCTGTCAGCGCAAAGTGCCCCAGATGGTTGCTGCCAAATTGAAGTTCAAATCCATCCTTCGTTTTTCCATAAGGCGGGATCATAACCCCTGCGTTATTAATCAATATATCGAGCGATTCAAAACGAGACTTGAACGCTTCCGCAAAAGCACGAATACTTTCCTGATCAGATAAATCAAGCTTCATTAATTCCACTGCAGCATTTTTCTGCTCTTGGATGATTGCATTCACAGCAGCCTGCCCTTTCTCTTCATTACGGACCGCAAGGATCACAGCTGCTCCTGTACGAGCGAGTTCTTTGGCTGCCTCATATCCAATTCCGCTGTTAGCTCCAGTTATGACAACTGTTTTCCCGCTTAAATTCTCTTTTAGCAATGTTTAAGCACCCCGATCTAAAAATATTCCTTTTCCATTTTATCATGATTTACCTTGCTGGTCTTCTTAAGGACGAATGGTAGGAAAGATAATTATTGCCACATTCATGTGGATCTTTTCGTAATTCATATTCTTTTGCAGGATGATTAACTTTGCCACATTGAAGGGTTTTTTCTTATGTATTACAAAAAAAAGCCAGAAACATTTCACAAGGAGATGTTTCTGACTTTTCAGTTTATTTATTGGATTTGCTGCTCGTAATAAAGATGTGGAACTTTCTGCTCTTTCCCTCTCTTGGTTTTTGGTCCCTGATTTTCCGGACGAACAATGTCATACACTGCTGTTCCAACAATTTCAGCTACATCTTCTAGCTTCTCTTTACTTATTTTATCAATTGTGTCCTCAGGTGTATGATACCAAGGTTCGAGTGGACGATGGATAAAGGATGCAGAAGCGATTCCTCCCTCAAAGAAGGAAACATGGTCACTGCTGCCGCCGGGCACAATCGGAGTTGCTTCCCCATTCAATCGGGCACTTGACGCTTGGGCAGATTCAGAAACAATGTTTTGATTTCCATCGACNNAATGACCAGGTCCCCTGCGTCGCGGCTGCCAACCATATCCATATTAAAATAGCCAACAAAACGATTTTTCTCATCCTCAGATAGCTGGCTTACATAATAACGGGATCCAATCAACCCAAGCTCTTCCGCTCCAAAGGTGATGAATTTAAGCTCTGTGTTAGTCGGCAGATCTTTCAGAACACGAGCAAGCTCAAGTGTCATCGCCGTTCCTGATGCATCGTCATTTGCACCTGGGGCTCCAGGTACAGAATCATGATGTGCACCAAGTGCGATGATTCCGTCTGCTGCTTTATTTTTATTCGTTGGCGCTTTAGTGGCGATTACATTGTGGGAAGTACGTATGCCACCCTCCGCACCTTCAATATTTATAGAAGCAGTAAGGTTCTTTCCATTGTTTAACGAAGATAATAATGCTTGTCCAGCTTCCTGTGAAACAGAGACAACCGGAACAAATGCATCATTTGGGCCGCCAAGAGTACCATTGAGGACACCTGGTGAGTTATTAAAAATGATTACTCCCTCTGCACCTTTTTCTGCTGCATTTAAAACCTTGGAAGCAAATGAAATTGCACCGCGCTGGATTAGTGCGATCTTACCTGTTAAATCAACATTAGCCAAATCCCCGGGTTGTCCTAAACCAACATAAACCAATTCACCCGAGACATTGCCGTCCATCCCATATGTAAAGGATTTTGGTTCAAGATCGCCCGAATAACCATCCACTGTTAATTCAACTGTATTAGGAGCAGTATATCCATAGAAAGTAAATTCCTGAAGCTCTGTTTCATATCCATATGATTCAAATTGCTCTTTGACATATTGGATTGCCTTTTGTTCTGCTTCGGTTCCGGCAACACGCGGAGTTCTTGAAAGATATTCGATATTATTATAAATATTGTCTACATTAATCTGATTAAGAACCTTGTTGTCGAACACTTTATAGGGCTGAACCTGCTGAGGGTTCTCAGTTGGACTTGCGTAAATAGCTTGAGCACCAAAGGAGCTGACTG
>DMSR01000240.1 GCA_003457145.1 Bacillus sp. (in: firmicutes) | reverse complement strand
CAGAACGTTTTATAAAGTAAATTAGTAGCCTGAAAAGATAACCCTGAACACTCCCAGATAGTTATACTAACCACTTACAGCTCCTTTTCCATGACCCATAACGCCTTATCCTTAAAGATCATTTCCTTTACCTTTTGATAACCATTCTTTTCCCAGAAATACATGCCCCTTGTGTTGGCTGCAAAACATCCAAGTCTGACTTCTTTAATATTCCTGTCTTTCATTATTTGCTCATATTTTGCCAGAGCCTCAACTGCGTAAGACTTTTTTGTCCAATTACTATGAATGATGAACAACCCAAGCCAAGGCTTACAATCTCTTGGATTTTCCATGATAAAGTCGACGATGCCAATAAAGCTTTCGTCTATTTTGACAAGATACCGTTCTTTATTTAATGCTTTTTCCTCTTCATGCTCCTTAATCATATCCTCTCTCTCTAAAAGCCTCTTCCCATCCGCAAGTAAATTGTATTCTGGATGAGAATTCATGATCTCCATCTCTATTTCAATCATATCGATATTGCTTTTAATAAACTCCACTTTAATCCACTCCTGTTCTCGACATCTAATTAGATGATAATCTAATTAGATGGATTTGTGAATAGGCTTTCTAAAAAAGGAAAGCGGATATTCATTCTTCAAGCTGGGCATTATAAAAACGAGGTGAGAGCATGGATTTAGAACGCGTTAAAGAAATCCTCGCTGCAGAGGCAGAAATCCCTGTCCATTTTCATGGAGTCCCTGTCTGGATTGAAAGCATTGACCAAACATCCAGTATGGCCGTGATATCTGCCCGGGGCAGCCATGAGGAAAAGCAGCTTGTATCTATAGACGGACTTGCAGAGGAATAAGGGGCGGCTCCCCCTTTTCAGAGCTTTTTAAAAGCTCGCCCAACGTGTAGGGTAATCTGTAGCAACTTGTGGAACTAAGAAAAACGAATGCGCCTTGGATAGAGGAATGTCGACTAAGACCATGAGCATGAGCCTGTTGGAAAGTCGACGTCAGCCCTTACTGGGCAAGTCCTACAGGCAAAGACGGACGGCGATTAGGCAAGTGGCCACCCAGGCAACCTCCCCTGCAGCCATGCAAAGTTGTGACAGCCTGGGGCCACTCTTCACCAGGTAAACTGCAAGGTCGGCTTTTGCCCTGAGGGGCTAGGTGCAGGAACTAGAGAACTCTAGAAGTTGAATCTATACTTCCTAATATTTATAAAAAAAACGAATCAAATCGTCATTTGATTCGTTTAATTATTTTTTACTTTTAAATCCTCAATTTTGCCCCCTTCTACAAAAGATGGGGTTTCAAGCCCGAGAATCTCATAAATTGTTGGGGCAATGTCCAAAGTGGAAATGGGTTGGATTTGTTTCCCTTTTGGGATATTAGGACCCATTGCAATAAAGACTGCCTTTAATTTTTCACGTTCCGGGTTACCTCCATGAGTACCTAATTCAGCAGAGGGCTTTACCACCTCTTCCGTACCATTGCCCATTATATAGCCAGGACCTGCCATTAACAGAATATCACCCTCGTTATGATCTTTAATCTCAGCATTTGCCTTTTTCGGCATTCTCTTAACATTTTCATAGGGGTGGACTCTAGTATTAATGACATGTTTGTACAAATCAGCTGTATTTTCTTTAAACAATGAAAAGGTTAAATTTCCGGTGCGTATGGCAGCCCACATTTCTTTGAGGTTATGGGAGACAACAGCGCCACTCACATTCCTGGTTACTTTTAGTTCTTCATATAACTTTCTGATTTCTTCTCTTACTTGTTCGTATTCACTGACTGGAACAATCCCATTTTTTTCTCTGGATTGCAAATTAATATAGACATGAGCTGCTGAACCGCTTGGAATTGCAATCGCCTTTGTCTTTTTCANNAAAACAAGCAAGCCATTGTCTTTTAATACTTTATTCGGTTCGAGAGTGGAATGGGCCGGTTCCATTCCATGGTCGGAGACAATAAATAGGTTATCAGTTTCATCAAGGGACTCTACCGTTTTTCCAACCATATCATCTGTTACCTTGTACGCCCATTCAATATACTTCATATATTTCTCGGATTTTTCAGGAGTGTATCCCGGCTGTCTTGGGTCGGTTAATAAGTAAAGGTGCTCCTGATGATCAATTTGCGGTGTATAAAACATTAAAAGATCAGGATTATATTCCTTCTTAATAAAAAGCGATACGTCTGTTATCCAGTTAGCGAACCGCTCTGAAATTTCTTCATATTCTTTTCTAGTGATCCAACCTTCTTCCAACGCTATATCGTCATCTTGGGTTGGAAAAACACCAAACTGTTCTCTAATTTTTTCCGAAAAACCCTCAGGACCATCTATTTGTCCTGAAGTAACGGCTGTCCGGTACAATTTTGCACCGGTTTCCAATTTCGGATCCCTAGGAGTAAATCTGAACCAGAAGCCGGCAAACTGGTTATCTTTTAATTTCAAACTAATATCTCCCCATGAGCCGAGATTTACTCCCCGGTCATCTTTTTTTGCCTCTTTGCTTTGAGAGACTATAAATTTATCATAATTAACTTGTTGGTCATTTGTTGAATCATAGGCTAAAACATAAAAGCTCAGCTCCTGTCCGATCTCCGTTTTAATCCTGAAAGCTGATTCTTTTAGAGAACTATAACTTTTTGGAGCGTTCTTCCAGTTGGACCCACTTTTAAATTCCATTTCCTCTTCACTACTCGACGCCCATGTTTCTCCATAGTAAATGGTAAAATCCCCTTGCTTACCCGTTTGTGGATTAGCACCTGCAAAAGCAACAGTTGCAGTCGTTTTCCCTTGTTTTTTTGCTTCCACCCATAAAGGATTAACTTCCAGCTCACTTGAAAATGCGTCTTGTTGATTCGTTATTGAAGCGTCTGGCTGTTTCCATACATTGCTTACGATTGAAGTTTTCAACGGGGTAGCACCAGTTGCTATTGCTGCATGGGAGGGTGCGGTTAAAGAAGGGCTGATTGTTTTAGAATACTTTGCCATTGAACCATTATCGATAACCTTTTCGATATTAGGTAATTTACCTTCTTTGATAAATCTTCTTGTCAAATCATTTCTCATACCTTCAAATGAAATAAGAATGACCTTCTCTTCTTCATCCGCCAGCACAACAGTTTCCTTCATTCCTGGCAAAATTAACATGAATAATACTAGTACTTTATACATTCTTGGTGTCATTGGTTCTCCCTTACTTTAGATGTATAAAGTTATTTACCTTTTTGTGCATTGTTTAAACCGATTTATGCCTAGCTAATTTTGGATATCACCATTGTTAATTGGAATGCTGGAACTATAAAACTAACCAAAATTGTTATGAGTACTGAATTTTTATAGCTTTTCCCCATTGAAGAATGCTGTTTCGTAACCCTTCACTTTGGGCATAGGTAAAAATATTCCACATATAAAAGGAGGCAACTAAAGTTGAACCAATTAGAAAAGAAAGTAGCTTTTATTACCGGTGCCAGTTCAGGGATTGGGAAAGCATCGGCAATCAAACTGGCGAAGGAAGGCGCAAAAATTGCGCTGATCGATGTTAAAGAAGGGAACGCTAAAGAAGTCAAAGAAAATATTGAAAGTTTTGGTGGCATTGCTATGATCCTGGAATGCGATATCTCCAAACCCGAAGAGGTTGAACAGAGCTACAGAAAGGTTATAGATAACTGGAATCGAATCGACATTGTATTTGCGAATGCCGGAATAAATGGTGTTATTGCCCCGATAGAGGATCTGGAACCTGAGGATTGGGACAAGACAATCACGACAAATCTTAAAGGAACCTTCCTTA
>DMSR01000279.1 GCA_003457145.1 Bacillus sp. (in: firmicutes) | reverse complement strand
ACAGAAGATGGAAATGACTTTCAATCCAAAAGATGAAGTCACTGAATTCATTCGAGCGAACAGGGAACTTTTTGAACAAAAATTATTGTCTGAAGCAGTTAATGTTGCAGCCAAAATACATGAAATCCTTCAGAAANNAACGAAGAGGAACTGATTGCTTTTGCTGAGCAGGAAGGTAAAGCATGGGCTGAACATTCCTTGACCGTTGCTTTCAAACTAGAATGGATTCAGGCAATCAGACGCACATTATGGAATTTCCTGAATCAATTTGAAAAAATGAACAGCATACTTAGCGAATACAATGATTTTTTCATCCTGGAAAGACAAATCAATGACCGCGTTGACCAGTTTTTGAATACCTTTTTCCTGAGCTATACGAATTACAGAGAGGAGTTGCTTAAATCTCAAAGAAAACTGGTTGAGAATTTATCTGTCCCGATCATCCCTGTCAGCACATCTGTTGCTGTATTGCCCTTAATAGGAATGATTGATGACTATCGAATGCAGATTATCGAGGAAAAGATTCTGATTGAGGTTTCTAGATTACAAGTTCAGACCCTGATTATGGACCTTTCAGGAATCGCTGATATGGAAATGAATGTGATCGACCAATTTCAGAAGGTCATGAACGGTGTTTCCATGATGGGGGCAAAAACGATCATTACCGGCCTGCGTCCTGAGCTTGTCAGGAAAATGATTCAAACTGGCGTTTCCTTTGATCAAAGTACCGAAACTAAAGGTACACTGCAGCAAACTATGAAAGTAATTTTGGAATCCTAAATTCCCTGTTAAAGTACATAATTTAATACAATAGCCCCCTTTTTACACAAGGGGGCTGTAATTGCTGATTCTATATTCTTCTATCCAGCCCCTATAGAAGCTTGTTATTTTCGTCATTTGAGTTTGACTGAGGCACGCCGCTTGATCCACTAATTGCATTAGCCAGGTTCATGATTTCATCAATTGCCGGGCGGTCAAATTGGGAGTCTCCGATATAACTGTACCGAATCATATGAGTCTCATCCAATATATAAGTACTTGGAATTGCAATACGGAAACTATCCCATTTGATTGGAACAAACACTTCATATTGCTTGATCACTGTTCTTTTTTCATCGGAAAGAATCGGAATCTTGATTTCCTCTTTATCCACATACGCTTGAAGACCGTTTAAATTCTGTCCTGCAATCCCGAGAATCTGGATTCCTTTTTCCATAAACTGATCATAATATTGGTTCAGCTGAACTAGCTGACTACGGCAATTCGGTCACCAAGTCGCTCGTAAAAAAATAAGGACGACAGGCCGATTCTCATAATCTGAAAGTTTGATAAGCTTATTATTCGTAGCCGGCAAAGCAAAGCCAGGAGCCAGCTCTCCTACATTTAATCCCTTATTAGCAATCATAATCTTCCCCTATCTACAATGGATATACAAAGGCTTGTACACCATCATTATTATCGGCCTAAACAAAGAATACTTAATAATGAACTCTCCTGTGTAATTTAACAACTATATCATCAGGATTTGCCGTATATCTTCTTCAGTGAGTGCAGTCGTGGCTCGTTCCTCAATGATTTCTTCAATCATATTTCTCTTCTTTTCCTGGAGTTCGTTCATTTTTTCCTCAATGGTACCGCTAGCGATCAGTTTGATCACCTGAACTGTATTTCTCTGGCCCATTCGATGGGCACGGTCTGCTGCTTGTTCTTCGACAGCTGGGTTCCACCACAAATCATATAGGATGACCGTATCTGCACCAGTAAGATTAAGGCCTGTCCCACCGGCCTTTAAGGAAATCAGGAAAAAGTCGCGTTCACCATCGTTAAATCGACTACATGTTTCTACACGTTCTTCTGAAGGTGTCTGGCCATCCAGATAAAAGAATGTTTCCCCCTGATGGGTTAACTCTCTTCCGATTATTCCAAGCATTTTCGTAAACTGGGAAAAAATCAGCACTCTTCTGCCAGCAAGCTTTGATTCCTCGATGATCTGCAGAAGCTGTTCAAATTTCGCCGAGCTTCCTTGATATCCGTCCACAAATAACGCAGGATGACAGCAGATCTGGCGGAGGCGCGTTAACCCTGAAAGTATCTTAATCCGGTTTTTGCGAATGGTATCTTTATCAAGATTCTTCAATGTTTTGTGCCGCAGCTTCGCTAAATAGGCCGCGTATAGCTTCTTCTGTTCCGGAAGCAATTCCGCCGTATCAACCGACTCAATTTTTCCAGGAAGTTCGGCAAGCACATCTTCCTTTAACCTTCTCAGCAGGAATGGACGGACTCTGCGTGCAATTGTTTTTCTGGTAAGATTGCTATATTCCTTTAGCCCCTGGAACAGTTCAGGAAACACCACCCGAAAAATTGACCAAAGCTCCTCTATCGAATTCTCCACTGGTGTCCCTGTAAGAGCGAACCGATTTTCAGCCTGTATTTTGACTACTGCCTTGGCTGTTTGGGTGACAGGATTTTTAAAAGCCTGGGCCTCATCAAAAAACACCGTATGAAATGCTAATTTCTCATATAAATGAATGTCACGGCGCAAAAGCATATAGGATGTAATCACAACATCAACATCAGATAAATCCTTTAACAGCTCGCTCCTGTCCTTTTGCTTCCCGTCAACGATCATTGCCTGAGTGTCGGGAGAGAACTTCATGAACTCATTTAGCCAGTTATAGGTCAATGAGGAAGGACAAACCACCAGGACTGGAAGATTCCTTTTCCGGATAACTGGGAGCTCTGATGAAATAAAGGCGATGCTTTGAAGTGTCTTCCCAAGCCCCATATCATCAGCTAAAATCCCGCCGAAGCCATAGCTAGCCAGAGTTTTCAGCCATTGGAAACCTTGTCTTTGGTAATCCCGCAAATACGGTTGTATATTATCCGGAATCTCAAACTTCTGGCTGGCCGTATTGCTGATATCTCCTATGAATTGTCTGAATGATTCCTCATGCATAAAGATCTGTTGGTCACCAGAGGCATCAAGCATCTGCATGCCCCGTACGAGCGGCATATTAAGGCCTTTTTCCAAATCTTCATTCTGTATCGGGCCTGCCTTCAAGAACCTCTGGATTTCTTCAAACTCCCTTGTCTCCAGCGACATCAGTGATCCATTACGCAGCCGGAAGTATTTCCGTTTTTCTTCAAGAGCCTCGAGGAGCTCGCGTATCTGGTTCTCAGGAATACCGTCCATTTCAAATTTGAACTCAAGCCAATTTGTCCGTTCCTTTTTTATCTTCACCCTGATTTGCGGACGTGTTTTTTCCTTGAAGATACGATTTCTTATGGCTGTTGTTGCATATATTTGCACCAATTTTTGAAGCTTTGGAACAATATGATACAAAAACTCATATTCCAACTCTTCATTCTGTAAGTAATAGCCACCGTCTGTTTTTGCAAAATAACTATCTTCCATCAACTCTAGAATGGCTTCTTCCTTCTCGAGATCCCTGATCAAAAGTGGGTGCCCGGGAGGCTCCCTGCTCTCCAATGGATTCAATACGATGGACTCATAGTGGAATTCCAGCCCGGCAAGCAAACGGTTGTTGACGCGGTCCAGATAAAGCTTAGCGACCAATGGAGTTTTCAAAAACTGTTTAGTGATATCTCCGTCAATTTGGACAATGCCAAGCCTTCTCAAACCAGGCACTACTTTTTCCACGAAAAATCCAATTTGCTCCTTATGAATTGGAATCTCGTCAGTTCTTGAAGCGGCTAGCAACTGCTTCAACTCAAAAAGACGGCTGCAATCCTCGCTTTTCAGTTGGATCAACTGTCCTTGAAAAAGAACTGAATCATAGGAATCCAGCACAACAATCTGGTTCAAACCATCAATTTTCAGACGATAATTCTTTAACTCAGTGTCTTTAAAATCGAATTGTAAAGGAAGTTTCATGTTTGATCGTTGAAGGCCTTCAAAAACTTTTCCGTTATACTCCAGCTTTACTAGCGGGGCAAACTCAAGCATCGGTAAAATCTTATCCCATGCTGAAGGGGTAATCAGCAATGTATTTCTTTTACTGACATAGCTGTCCGGGAGTGTGGCATTAGACAATTTTTCATCTGAAGTAATTTTAATTAATTGATTGATGACTTCATCTGTTTCTTTTTCAAAGCAATGTAGATTTGAATCATATGTGAATGTTTCGGAAAGCAAATAGGATTTCCCTTCCTTCACCATCTTTAAAAAATCTCTGACATTCCTGACTTCGATTGGGCCAATTTTCAATTCAATTCCCATCAAATGCTGAGCCTTACCAATCTCAACCGGCTTGAGTACAAACTCTGCATTCAATACCTTTCTTGTCTCGAAATGCAGCTGATGCCCGCTAGTCCGCCTTGGCTGATTATTGAAAATAGACAGAAAGCCTTGTGCAAGCTCCTTATTGTGTTCACGAATAGCCGGACTCGGGTCATTTGCGCTGTATCCATAGCGTTGTTTATCAAGGATGACCAATAGAACTGCAGCTATATGCTGGCATTCGCTTTTAACAGAAGCAAGCTTAGGGCATGTGCATTCTGAACGAAACCCACCATTACTCTCGCTTTCAATAATAACCTTGAATTCCTCCGCACCTGATACTAATCCTTCACAAACATCAGAGTCATACTTTGTCAGTCTTACTTTATCAGCCCGATAAAAACCATCCCCACGTTTAAAGGAGACAGTTCCACACAAATCTTTGATGATTTTTTGATTCAATTTTATATCCACTGGACTGCTCCTTTCAGGGGTATAGGTTAAAACATCATTTAAACGAATGTCTCTATTGTAGTCTTTCTCCATGGATTTGTTAACTAGTTTTCACTATGCCGTCCGTTTGAGCAAAGTCATTGCTATTCTTTTCATGTTTACTTGGTAATGGAATGGGAATTCAAAATAATAAGCGCTTTGTCCAAATAAAACACGGAAGAATGAACAAAGCTAATGATAGAACAATAATAAATTTATGGTGGTGAGTGAAATGGTAAGAAATAAGAGATGGTTTCCTTTTATAGCCTCAGCTGGAATTGGAGCTGTAACGTACTATACGATGTCAAGAACTCGGAAATTTGGAAACGTAGATCCAAAATCAAACCCGGTTGTCGGGGGAAATGATTATCTGGGACAGCAATCCTCGGAATCGAATAATACTCCATCGGTATACAATGATTAGATGATGATAGTGGCAGCGTTAATCGTGCTGCTATAAAACGAGCATAGCAGAAACGAGCAATTAACCTATAAAGCCCTATACCTGATGGAAAAAGTAAAGTCCTAAGGACACATACCCTTAGGACTTTACTTTTTGTTGTTCCCACAAAATGTATTCCCTTCATTTTTTTTCGAGAGACCTATTGGTTCCGTTGGCTCAAATCGTTTCTTCTTAATTTATCCGTCGGGTGTTAGTCTTGTAATCCCCTAGGAAATTGATTCCCACTTTTGACGGCCTCCGGGCTTATACCAGCATATCAGCCAACCTATGTCTGACAGAGTCAGTTGGTTATTAACTGACACCCCTCTTTCCCTATACTTCCTTTATGTACCACACTATTACTTGCTGATTGCCCCGCCCATTAATAATTGTTAGCCCTTTTTGACAAAGGGTCGTACCGCAGAAACATGCTCGTCATACATTATTACTAAGCAAAAATGTATGTATGAAAGGAGCAAACACATGTTTCAGCAAAATGTCTTGGCAGACAGGCTATTGTTCCTTGCTGCCGTTACTAAGCAGGCTACATTAAGACTGGACAATCCTGGGGGAATATTTCCTCGGCCTGTCGGGTTCAGACTGGTCGCATCACTTGGAACAAACGATTATCCCTTTATTGGGTATATTATCGAATCTGATTCAGAAATCATCATTGCCTTCAGGGGAACAAGGACCAGAGGGGAATTTTTAATTGATCTGGAATATATCCAAAGCCGTTTTCCTTATGTGCCTGACAGCGGGCTGGTTAACAGGGGCTTCCTTACTGTTTATACCGCTATTCGAGAACAATTATTCATGACCCTAAACCGATTATCAAATGGGAAAACCCTCTTTATTACAGGACATAGTTTAGGAGGAGCACTTGCAGCATTAGCGGCCTTGGACATCAAAACAAACGCTGAATTCAACTCCCCCATTGTCTTTACCTACGCTTCCCCTAGAGTGGGAAATCCCCGATTTGCAGCAATTTATAATTCAAACATGATAGATACCATTCGTGTATTTAATACCGCTGATATCATCCCCGACCTTCCGCGTGAAAGGTTAGGTACTATTCAATACAGACATGTTGGCAGGCCTTTCCCAATCCACTTTGAAAATTTCAGCGTAAGCAGGAATCATCAGATCTATGAGTATTTAAGTGAGTTATCAAGACTTTTTCCTATTGAATGGTGCGAATTTTGCAGGGTAAACGACAACCTCTGTGCCGGACTCGAGTGCATTCGGTAACTCTTCACTATGTAAAATTGTCCGAGCCACTGGAACCAAATGAAATAATTTAAAAAAGAGGATTGGCATCCAATCCTCGTTCATTTTAAAGAAAGCGATTCCTAATTCCGTCAGGAACATATTCTGTATAGACGGCAAACCCTTTATCAAAATCCTCATAAGCAGAATAAACTCTCAAATACTCCGTGAGAATGTCAGTAGAGTCACTGATGCTTACACCTGTCTCCTTTCGATATACCTCAATAGCAGCTAAATCCTCTTCTTTCGATGCAGAGTTCTGTACCATGATGCGGACGGATTCGGGAATGGAATCGAAGGATTGGAGTGCATTCAGCAATTCTTCCTTAGTAGCAGCACGATAGAAAGCCATCATACTATCCCCTTTCACAAATATAAACTCGTTACGTTTACATTATATTTAGCGGATTGCAGATTTAATTCTTTTCTTTCCCTGGTAGGTAGAATTGGCGATGACCGGGAAGGATTCGGCAATATCGTTCCTGGGAAGGGGCTATTTGACGGCGAATGGGAACGATTGGAGCAATATTGTTCCCGGGGAGGGCCGATTTGATGGAGAACGGGAACGATCAGAGCAATATCGTTCCCGGGAAAGGGAGATTTGTCGATCAACGGGAACGATTCAGGCAATATCGTTCCCCTACCAGGTCGATTTCACCATCAACGGGAACGATTCAGGCAATATCGTTCCCGTACCAGGGCAAATTCACGATCAACGGGAACAATCCAAGCAACATCGTTCCCCTACCAGGGCGATTTCACCATCAACGGGAAC
>DMSR01000456.1 GCA_003457145.1 Bacillus sp. (in: firmicutes) | reverse complement strand
GAATTGTCATAAAGCTGGCTCAATCGCCAGCTTTTTTTCTTGTATTTTTAATTTTTTTTAGTAAAATGAAGATGTCAGACTTCTGACATATCAAAAATATATTCGATTATCCTAAAGCAAACAGGGTAACATAAAATTGAAAATACGTTGGAAACGCATCAAAGTTTAAGGAGGAGAAAGAATGTCTTTTACATATAAACGGGTCTTTTTGGTTGTCATGGACTCTGTTGGAATCGGTGAAGCCCCCGATGCAGAAAAATTCGGAGATAAGGGCTCTCATACTCTTGGTCATATTGCTGAAAGAATGAATGGGTTGAACATGCCCAACATGGGTAAGCTGGGACTCAGCAATATCGAAGAGATTAAAGGGATTGCCCCGGCTCAAAAACCTCTTGCTTTTTATACAAAAATGGAAGAGGCTTCAAATGGAAAGGATACAATGACTGGTCATTGGGAGATTATGGGCCTGAATATCCAGACACCTTTCCAAGTATTTCCAGACGGATTTCCGGATGAATTGCTGTCTGAATTAGAAGCACGTACTGGCAGAAAAATCATTGGAAATAAGCCCGCGAGCGGTACTGAAATACTAGATGAGCTTGGCGAAGAGCATATGAAGACTGGCGCATTGATTGTCTATACTTCTGCTGATTCTGTATTGCAAATTGCTGCCCATGAAGAAATTGTGCCGATCGAGGAACAATACAAAATCTGCAAAATCGCGAGAGAATTGACTCTCGATGAAAAATATATGGTGGGAAGAGTAATTGCCAGACCTTTCCTGGGTGAGCCAGGAAACTTCAAACGGACATCCAACCGTCATGATTATGCACTTAAGCCATTTGGCAGGACGGTAATGAATGAATTGAAGGATGCTGGTTTAGATGTAGTATCAATCGGTAAGATTGCTGATATTTATGATGGTGAAGGTGTGACTGAATCCCTTCGCACGGTTTCCAATATGGATGGAATGGATAAACTGGTGCAAACTTTGGAGCAGGACTTTACTGGACTAAGCTTCTTGAACCTTGTTGACTTCGATGCCTTATATGGACACCGCCGCGATCCAGAAGGATATGGAAACGCGCTGGAAGAGTATGATGCCCGCTTGCCTGAAGTGTTCTCTAATATGAAACAGGATGATCTACTCATTATAACTGCCGACCATGGAAATGATCCTGTACATTATGGAACGGACCACACGCGTGAATACGTACCGCTCCTTATCTATTCAAAAGGAATGGAAGAAGGAAAAGAATTGCCTATCCGTAAGACATTTGCAGATATAGGCGCTACGATTGCAGAAAACTTTGAAGTGAAGATGCCTGAACACGGTACTAGTTTCTTGAACGAATTGAAATAAGGAGTGGAAGTTATGGATTACAATCAAATTCAAACAGCAGCATCATTTATTAACAATAAACTTCAAAAGCAGCCGAAAATCGGATTAATTCTTGGTTCAGGACTTGGTGTGCTTGCCGACGACATCCAAAATCCAGTAAAGATCCAATATAATGAGATCCCAGGATTCCCTGTTTCAACTGTAGAAGGACATGCGGGTCAGCTAGTGTGCGGACAATTAAGCGGGGTTGAAGTAATTGCGATGCAAGGGCGTTTCCATTATTACGAAGGCTACAGCATGGAAAAGGTCACATTTCCAATAAGGGTAATGAAAGAACTTGGAATCGATAAGCTGATTGTAACCAATGCTGCGGGCGGTGTGAATGAGAGCTTTACACCTGGCGACTTAATGATCATTACAGATCATATTAATAATATGGGAACTAATCCTTTAATTGGTCCAAATGATTCTCGTTTCGGCGTACGTTTCCCGGATATGAGCGAAGCTTATTCTAAGAGCTTAAGGAAAGTAGCAAAAGAAGTTGCAGGTAAATGCAATATAAACGTTCAGGAAGGCGTTTATGTTGGAAACCCGGGTCCTGTATACGAAACGCCAGCGGAAGTAAGATTAGTACGGACGATGGGCGGCGATGCAGTTGGAATGTCGACAGTGCCTGAAGTTATCGTAGCAAGGCATTCAGGATTGGAAGTGCTTGGCATTTCCTGCATTTCCAATATGGCGGCGGGAATTCTAGACCAGCCATTAAGCCATGATGAAGTAATTGAGACAACAGAGAAAGTTAAATCAAGCTTCTTATTGTTAGTTAACGAAATTGTTAAGTCAATCGGGAATAAATAAAAGCATAGCTGCCCGGCTAAATTTAGATAAGTGGTGATCATGATGAGAATGGTTGATGTAATAGAGAAAAAACGTGACGGACTTGAATTATCGACAGCAGAAATCCAATTTTTTATCGACGGGTACACTGCTGGAACAATCCCTGATTATCAGGTGAGTGCTCTTACAATGGCAATCTACTTTCAGGGAATGACCGAAAAAGAACGTGCAGATCTAACGATGGCAATGGTTGCTTCGGGCGACCAAATCGATCTTTCAAAGATTGAAGGGGTAAAAGTCGACAAGCATTCAACAGGCGGAGTTGGTGATACCACAACACTTGTATTAGGACCATTAGTTGCTGCTGTTGGTGTTCCAGTAGCAAAGATGTCAGGACGAGGACTGGGCCATACTGGCGGGACAATCGATAAACTGGAATCAGTTGAAGGATTTCACGTTGAAATTGACAATGATGAATTCATCAATTTAGTTAATAAAAATAAAATTGCAGTCATTGGCCAAAGTGGAAACTTGACACCGGCTGATAAAAAACTTTATTCATTGCGTGACGTAACTGCTACTGTAGACAGCATTCCTTTGATTGCCAGCTCAATCATGAGCAAGAAGATTGCTGCAGGTGCTGATGCAATCGTCCTGGATGTGAAAACAGGAGCAGGCGCATTCATGAAGACGCTAGATGATTCCCGCGAGCTTGCAAAAGCAATGGTGAGAATCGGTAACAATGTTGGCCGCAGGACAATGGCCGTTATTTCTGACATGAGTCAGCCGCTCGGATTTGCAATCGGTAATGCGCTCGAAGTTAAAGAAGCGATCGATACATTAAAGGGTGAAGGTCCAGAAGATTTGACAGAGCTCTGCTTGACTCTCGGAAGCCATATGGTATTCCTGGCTGGGAAAGCAACCTCTCTTGAAGNNCAGGCTAAGTATACATTCGAACTGGAAGCAAAAGAAGCTGGCTATGTAGCGGAAATTGTGGCTGATGAAGTAGGTACCGCGGCAATGCTCCTTGGAGCAGGAAGAGCGACAAAAGAATCAGAAATTGATTTAGCAGTCGGCCTGATGCTACGCAAAAAAATTGGAGACAAAGTAGAACAAGGGGAGTCACTAATAACCATCTATAGCAATTTTGAAGATGTGAATGAAGTTAAAGAAATGCTGTTCGAGAACATCAAGATTTCAAGTGAACACGTCGATGCACCGATTTTAGTTCATGAAGAAATAACGGAATAATTTATGTGCAGAAGTGAAGAGGAAAATCTTCACTTCTTTTTTTATGCCCTAAAACATTCTCTTTTTGTATAAAATTGGGATCGTTGGAAAAAATAGAGTTTATAAAGATAGGAGGGTTATGGCCATGAATCTGAAAAGGATAGTCAGTTTACTGCTTGTCGTTATTTTAAGCACTGCATTTATAACTCCAGAAGGGTTTGCCAATGAGGGTGATCCTGGACTGGCAAAGGATTCAAGTTCCGCAATATTAATTGAACGGGATACAGGAGAAATTTTATTTGAAAAAAACAGCAATGAAAAATTACCGCCTGCAAGTATGACAAAGATTATGACAATGCTTCTTATAATGGAAGCCCTCGATGAAGGAAGGCTCAAAATGGATGAAAAGGTCCGTGCGAGTGAATATGCCGCTTCCATGGGAGGATCTCAAATTTTCCTTGAACCAGGGGAAGAGATGACGGTTGAGCAATTGCTTAAAGGAATTGCAATCGGCTCTGGAAACGATGCTTCTGTAGCCATGGCTGAACGTATTGGGGGATCTGAGGAAGCCTTTGTAAAAATGATGAATGATAAAGTTAAAGAATTAGGACTTAAGAATACAGTTTTTAAAAACACAACAGGCCTGCCTGTAAAAGAACATTACAGCACCGCATATGATATGGCCATGATGGCAAAAGAATTATTGAAGTATGAACAGATCACGAAATTTACGGGATCATACGAAGATTATCTGCGTGAGGATACTGACAAGAAATTCTGGCTTGTAAATACCAATAAACTTGTTCGTTTTTATCCTGGGGTTGACGGATTNNAAAAACAGGATTTACTAATGAAGCTAAATACTGCTTGACAGCTACAGCCCAAAAAGACGGAATGCGTGCGATTGCAGTTGTTTTCGGCGCACCTACATCTAAGGCAAGGAACGCTCAGGTCACAAAGATGCTGGACTATGCATTCAGCCAGTATCAGTCTCACCCAATGTTCAAAAAAGGGCACCCGCTAGGCAAAGCAGCAATCAGCAGGGGTGAAAAGCAAACAATCAATGCTGTAACTTCTGAAAGCGTCTCCCTGCTAACTAAAAAAGGAGCAAATGTCGAAGATGTAAAACAGAAGATTACTTTAAATAAAACTTTGAAAGCACCTATAGAAAAAGGTGACAAAGTAGGTACACTGAAGCTTATGAAAGATGGAAAGACATTGGCGGAAACCCAACTTGTCG
>DMSR01000076.1 GCA_003457145.1 Bacillus sp. (in: firmicutes) | reverse complement strand
AATATCGACGATGTATTTTGGCCGCCGCTTTGTCTCTTTATAGATTTTGCCTATATACTCGCCGACTAGGCCGAGTGCAATAAGCTGCAAACCGCCAATCAGCCAAATTGACGTAATTAAAGATGTCCAGCCCAATTCAGTATTCCCAAAGAATTTTAATGAGAGAAAATAAGCACCGAAGATGAGGCTGAGTGTGAAGGAGAGAAAGCCGACCACTAGCACAAACCGAATAGGAGTTACAGAAAAGGAAGTGATTCCATCGAAAGCAAATCCAAGCATCCTTTTTAATGGATATTTGGTTTCACCTGCNNACGCTCTTTCCGTTCATAATAGACCGAAGTTGAGCTAAACCCGATCAATGGCACGATTCCCCGCAAAAACATGTTAGATTCTGCAAAGTTTTCCAGCTCCTCTACTGCCCTCCTGCTCATCAGTCGAAAATCGGCATGGTTGAAAATAAGCTTGACTCCAAGCCTATTCATCATCTTATAAAAGCCTTCGGCAGTAAACCGTTTGAAAAACGAATCACTATCCCGCTTGCTGCGAACCCCATAGACAATTTCATGACCTTTTCTAAACATATGTACCATTTCAGCGATTGCAGCGACATCGTCCTGCAAGTCTGCATCTATAGTGATAAGGCAATCAGATGCATCCTTTGCAGAATAAAGGCCTGCCAGCAAGGCATTCTGATGGCCCACGTTCCTTGACAGTTTTAATCCCTTTACTGTTTGCCCATTGAGGCTTTCTTTGTAAATCATTTCCCATGTCCGGTCCTTACTTCCATCATCCACAAATAGTATTTTACTTTTTTCAGATACCACTTGATTTTCGACCATTTCAATTACTGTTGATTTTAACTGTGCAATTGTCTCTGCCAAAACTTCTTCTTCGTTGTAACAAGGAACTACTATTGTAAGTATTGGTTCGTTCATGCTTAATCCTCCCAGCTGCTATAAAACTTCATAGAGGTAAATTTTCCATGCACTGGACTTCGAGTGGAACACCTTATTCAGGTTCATCCCATTCTCACTTGCATTGTCGATGGGAACGGAGGAAAAGATGAATTTCCCGCCCATCTTCTTAAAAGGTTGCAAATTTAATTCAAGATTTTTGATTCTCTTTTTTGAGGTTTTTTTAAACATATAATGTTTTCCGAGCTCATCTGTGAAAAGATAGCATCGGCCGCCCCATTCATCAAAATAAATCCTGATTTTCTTATTCTTTTCAAGTTCTTTGGCAATAATTTCACGAAACTGATATTTATAGGTCAATGGGTAAAAATTATTATACGTATCAAGTGTGTAGTAACCATTGTACTGGGCAATTGCCGGATGGAGGCCGATACTGGCAACCCGGTAATCCTCCTGAGGCTTTCCGATATGTTTCTTTATCTCTGAAAATTGTTCTTCTGCATAAAACTCTTTAACAGTAGGTTTATTCTGAAAAATAATTTCCTCGTTTGTCATTGCCAGTAAAGTAACCTGGGCCACAACTAACAGTGGGACAGCCCTTCGCAAAACCCCCTGCTGAGCCCAGAGAATTTTCAAGCCAGCTGCAAAAAGAACATATATAACAAGCGGACGAAGGAAATGGTACCTGGCAAAATTGAAAGTATCAAGAAAATGAAATCTCTCTGTAAGAGGAAGCCAGCCTTTGTAGAACCAAAAGGCATACCATGCTGACAGGATGAAATTGAGGATGAACAGGAAGACAAACCGCCTCTCAAGCTTGAAATTCCCCTTCTTCCAAATCAAAAGCAGCGCAATAATGATGACAGGCAAAATGAACAGTGTATGTATTGTATTAGCATGGTGATGCCCTAAGACAAAATTTTTGAAGGTTAGCCTTACCGAATGACCAAAAGTTAACCGGGCATGGAAGTATTCATCCCTGCTATTAGGTTCATCATCAAAAAGGAATGAGTATACCAATCGATAATCGGTTACTAAGTAAACACCCGTCATATATGCTATAGCGATTAAAAAACGCCAGTTCCATCCTTTGCCCCTTATGACATCGCTTAACCAAAAGAAACCCATAGCACTAAGGAAGAAGAAAAATCCTAAGACAATACTTGAGTATAGCGGGAGCAGTGTCAAAACGAGATAATTTCCCCAGTGCTTCGCCCCTTTCCTGATAGTAAGGAAAGCCCATAGAGCGAGCGGCATTCCTAAAGTACTCAGCATCCCGGAAGGCCAGAAGGGTGTCAGGGCAAAAGCAAGGGCCGTCCCAACACGAATCTGTCCTAAGCCTCTTTCCATGACAAAGTGGTCTCTAAGCAATAAATACATTCCTAAGAAAGCTGCAAATCTTGTAATGGCTTGGCTCAATCCGTATGCAACCATGGTCGGGAATAGGGCATATAACCATACAATTAAACTATACTCGGTTCCAAATGCATTCCTTGGCAGGCCATTGATTATCTGCGGAATTTCTGCAGTTACCGACCCTGTTATCTGGCCACTTTTAGCAAGAACTTCATACCAGGCTAGGTTCGAATCAAGATTGTCATGCACCCGGATATGCGCGTTTTCTCCTAAAATAAAGTACGGGGATAGAAACAGAGCAATCGCGATTAATGCCAAAATGATTAAACGTCGCTCTTTATCCTGCAAGTAAGACAATTCCTACACCTCAAAAATTTATATTTACCTTATTAAAGTTCGCGTCATTTCCCGAAACTATTCCCTTAATTTCCAAAAAAAGCCCGAATCATAGGAGATTAAAATCTAAAAAACGATAGAACAGCATAAAAACAGATAAAACACTTTTAAATTTAATTGGTTATTTATTAAAGCTTCTTATTAAGGATTCTCCGCAAAATCTATTAGTGATGACTAATGGTCATAGCACTCCCTAATTTATTTACACAGCAGGAGAAGATTTCCCACTTTCTCCCGCTAGAACTCTTTCCGGGCAAAGATACAAAATAAAAAAGCTGTACAAGCCCAGTAGACTTAATACAGCTCCTATACTTACCCTCTTTCAGAAATAGTAGTTTCTGCCTCAAAGGTAAACAGGTTTTGTTTTGACTGCAGGAAAACAACAGAAGTTAAGGTGGCTGCCAGTAATAAGGCAATTCCTTAAAATCCTAAGCTGACAATCTGCAAGTCCAATATTTCCGCAAGATATCCTAATAATAATGTCAAAACAATCTGAACGATTGCCTGAAAAAAAGCAAAAGCACTGCTGAACCTTCCCATCAAATTCACAGGCACATTGTTTTGAAAGAAGGTACTGTAGCCTGTATATGCAAAAGGTGAAAAGAACCCAATAATGATAAATCCAACGACCGCTAACGGAACAGTCCCGGAAGATGATAGGTAGAACATTAAATAGCCTACAACACTCAGAAAGGAGCCCATTCCTATTAGTGTCCTGACAGATAAGCGACTAGACAATGCAGTAACCGCGAAAGAACCTGCCACATACCCGGCTCCTGTTAGGCTTACTAATAATCCATAATCTTTTTCGGAAAGTCCGACAACCTGTTGAATGAAAGTGACCTCTTGGGAATCCAGAGCAAATGAGATTAAAGTGATGAACTGGAAAATGAAAAAGACGACCATGAAGCCAGCTGCAGTCTTGCCAAATTCAAACACGGCTTTCCAGTCACTCGCAATCATCTTCACTGTTATCCGATTTCTATAATGGTGTTTATCCAGATCATTATCTACATCAGGAAGAAAGAAGATCGCAGCAGCACAAAAGAAGAATGTAACTGCATTAATGAAAATACTCGTATTTATACTGCCGTACATGATCAATATACCTGATACACTTGGTCCCACAAGCATCGCCCCTGAGGTGGCAAAAGAGAAGGTAGAGTTAAAGCGCTTCCGTTTTTCTGCAGGAACCAATTTTGTAATATACGTTTCGGATGTCGGTGCAAAAAAAGCCCCGGCAACATTTGTTAGAAACATAATGATATAAATTGGAATCAATGAGGAGAAGAATGGGATAGTTACGATTAATAGCCCTCTTATTAGATCGATATAGATCATCAGTTTCCGCTTATTTACACGGTCGATCACACTGCCAGCCCAAGTATTCGTTAGAAGAATAGCCAGTGGCCTGATGATGAACAGCCCGGCAATCGCCGCTGCAGATCCTGTCATTTTCAGAACCAATAAATTGATTGCGACAAAATAGATCCAGTTACCAATGTTAGAAATCCCAATTCCAAAAATGAGCAATAAGGGATTTTTCCAGCCCTTCAAACAAACCCCTCCTAGGTGCAGACAAATGTTAGCATAATATTTTGTAAGTTAACTATTCTCTCTTAAATCGGTTTATTCCTTCCAAAACTTTCAAGTTCTATTATACACTAAATCTTGTAATTTTTACCATAAGGTGCTTTTGACACAATTTATTCACCGTTTTCTTTGCCAGTCATTTTGTTTAAAGCCCTATCCCTACCCTATTCATCAGTGGTTTTAAACCTTTTGGAGTATATTTTCATATATTTACCACCCATACTCCATCAATTTACCCATTTATAACGTTTTCATATTATTTATAATGGTATATAGATTCGATAAGGAGCTGAAAGAATGAATTCAAATCCGAAATTGGTTTCTAAGATCCTCCCGTTTTTTGCGGCGTTCATGGTGATAGTGACTATAGCAGCAACAATTCTGATGCAAAATACAGATGAAAAGGTGTCAGTTCCTTTTTCTTCTTTGGTTAAAACAGTGGAAAGTATCCAAGGTCAGACGGCTACGCTTACTGAGAATGCAAATGGAACACTTACTTTAAAAACGAAGGATTTAACTTTTGTCTCCCAGATTCCTCCTGGAAGCCANNAAATTAGTAGAGAAGAATAATATTAGTTATGAATACACAAGCACTAGCAAGTACGGGACATGGATTCTTGTCGGTGTACTATTATTGCTTCTGGGAGCAGTATATGTTATTCAAAAGAAAACCGGAGGCATCGGTGCTGGGAACAGGATGAAAAACAGTATTTCAAAAGCAAGCCCCCTTCCTTCAATCACATTAACTGATGTTGGCGGGCTGCAAGATGAAATGAAGGAAGAAATTTTCCAGACACTATCGATCTTGAAAGATCCCGAGAGATCTGCAAGGATGGGGATCAAGCCCCCTAAAGGTATCTTGTTATATGGACCTCCTGGTACAGGTAAAACCTTGCTTGCTCAGGCGATTGCTCGTGAATTGAACGCAACCTTCTTTTCTGCAAGCGGTTCGGCCTTTAACGAGATGTTCATCGGTGTCGGTGCTTCACGTGTGCGGAGTTTATTCCAGAGCGCTCGCAAGCAGCAAGGTCCTAAAGTCATTTTCATTGATGAGGTTGACGCGTTAGCTGGAAAGAGAAAGCCTCATGGCGGTGAAGAAGGCGAAAAGACGTTGACTGAACTGCTTGTCCAGCTTGACGGCGGTCATTCTAATGATGGAATCCTGTTCATTGCAGCGACAAACCGCAAGGATATGCTCGATGATGCCTTCCTGCGCCCAGGCAGAATTGATTTTTCATTCAATGTCCCTCTTCCGGATACAAAGGGAAGAAGAGAAATAATTGACATTCACATAAAAGGAAAGAATCTTGCTGAAGATGTCGTCGATTCACTTAATGATCTAGCAGAAAGTACCTCTGGATTTTCCGGAGCGGAGCTTTACTCCCTATTTGAAAATGCGAGTCGGCGTGCCCTTCGGAATGGTCAAGATTATATCTCTAAAAATGATATTGATTTCGCTTTGGACCGAACGATCCTCGGGAGCTCATCACGTGCCCTTCAGGNNGATGCTGATACAAAACGCAGGGTAGCGATTCACGAAGCCGGGCATGCACTAGTATCAACAGTTACGAAGCCAGGATCTGTCCGAAAAGCAACCATCATACCAAGAGGACAAGCACTGGGTTATGTTGCTCCAATTCCTAAGGAACTTCAGCTCT
>DMSR01000132.1 GCA_003457145.1 Bacillus sp. (in: firmicutes) | reverse complement strand
GCGAAGCTTTCAAGGAAGCTTACATACCATCCGTATACGGCATTTCCGTCCGGACCCTTTACCGGGTTTGCTACGGCATTTTTCAAAAATCCAGTAGCGTCAAAACCTTCTCCAGTCAATTTACCCCAACCAGCAGTCATCCAGTTGTATCCTAGCCAAACTCTTATGACAGTCAATAGACCAGCAGCAATATTATTTTCTCTTAACCATTTTGCAACCATGTTCCTCACTCCAATAAGTTATTTAGTATTAGTACACTTATAAGATAACAAATATATCTTGAAAATAGGGTTTTTTGTGAATGAATTCACAATTCTGTTGAAATGTTTTGAACAAATTTTGACAAGGTTTTTTTTAGTGCAGAATAAGAAAAGCGCCGGCGCCTTGGTCATCCTCTACATGCTGGAGCAAGATAGTATTCAGTCGTACTTTCTTATCCTGTAAAAAATTAAACTACAGGATAACCTTCAATCAAGTGAAATTTTCAGAACCGTTTTTAGGAGGATTAGGATTTTTTATGAAGAAGTAATAAGAATCTCGTCTGCGAAAGGGGAATTTTCTGCGTATGTACGAATTGAAAACAAAAGAGAATGACAATAATGTCATTGAGTTCATTAAAAATGTCGATAGCCCTAAAAAACGTGAAGATGCTTATAAATTATTAGACATTTTTACAGAAACAACAGGTTATTCAGCGAAAATGTGGGGAGCGAGCATCATTGGATTTGGATCCTATCATTATAAATATGCTTCCGGTCACGAAGGCGACGCGCCACTTGTAGGCTTCTCGCCCCGGAAAGCTAAGATCAGCTTATACTTTGCTACAGGTGACACGGAAAGAGAAGTTCTTTTAAAGGAATTCGGCAAACATACTGCAGGAAAAGCATGTGTGTACATAAATAAAATCGCTGATATTGATGTTGATGTTTTAAAAGCATTGATCAGCCAGTCCGTTAAGTTTTTACAAGAACGTTATCCTAACAATTAAAATAGGAGGATTTACGATGGAAGCGATAACAACACCTGATCTTTCAGCAAGACCATTAGGATTTAAGGTTGAACGTTTAATGGAGTCCCCTCCTGATGTTCTTTTTCAAGCATGGACCGAGAAGTTCGATGAATGGTTTGCAGCTCCAGGAACGATGATCATGAAGGCAGAGGTCAATTCCGTCTTTTTCTTTGAGACTGTCTTTAAAGCCGCTGAAGACAGTGTAGAGCAGCGTCACCCCCATTATGGAAGGTTTCTCAGGTTAATCCCAGGCCGACTGATTGAATTTACCTGGTTAACCGGAGCTTCAGGAACAAAAGGAGCTGAAACAGTCGTGACCATCGAGCTTGAAGCTAAACAGAGTGGAACCCTTTTAAGCCTGACACACAAAGGGTTTCCTGATGAAGAATCCAAACGCCGGCATGACTCTGCATGGAAAATGATCCTGGAATATCTAGATCAGAAGATGTTGAAAAATATGGATTGATTGCCTAGCTTGATTAGTCTTACCGAGCTGAATGAATTGCCAGTTTCCTCAGACCTATTGTCATTGAAGGAGGAATCAGGAATCCTGGTCATCTTCCAAAGGTAAAAAAGAACCTCGCCATGCGTTTGGCGAGGTTTTTCATTTATCTTTCCTGGACAATTCTTCTCTCTTTTTTTCCATGAAGGAGATAGTAGATAAAGACACCCGCTAAGATTAAGGGAACCATCGATAGATAGAGGCCTCGATATCCGTATTCCGGCACCATATATCCGAGCATGAATGGCCCGAACCCGATACCCAAATCAAGCATGATGAAAAAAGTCGAGGTTGCCAATCCCATTCTGTGCGGCGGTGTCAGCTTGATTGCAATGGTCTGGGCAACGGATTGAAAATTGCCGAATCCTAGCCCGATCAGAGCAGCGCCGAGCAAGAACAAGGCACTTGAATGCGCCTGACTTANNAAAGCAATCAATGAAGGATAGACGACGCTGTTCGCGCCTTTTGCATCCATCAGCTTCCCTGTAAATGGCCGGGAAACCAAAACGGCCATCGCGTAGACAAAGAAGTACATGCTGCCCGCCTCCATCAAATCAGCCGCTTTTGCAAAGGATGCGATAAACGATAGCGTCCCTGAATAGGCAAGCGCGATGACGAACATGACGATGGAAACAGGCAATGCATTCGGCTCGAAAATGCTGGCTAAGCTGAATCGTTTTGTTTCAGAACCTGCAGCTTTATAATCCACGACCGGTTCTTTTACCTTGAGAGCAATCGGCAAACCAATCAGCCCGACAACCAGGGAGAAGAAAAACATGCTCTGGTAGCCAAACTCATTAATCATCGCCAGGCCAATCAACGGTCCAATCGCAGTCGATAAAATTACGCTCAAGCTGAAATAGCTGATTCCCTCCCCTTTCCTGCTGGCAGGAACCACCTGTGCCACAATCGTTCCTGTTGCAGTTGCTGCAAAACCAACTCCGACTCCATGCAGAAAACGAACGAGCAGCAAGAAATAAATAGTAGAGGGGATTAAATAAAGTGCAGTGATCAGCACATAAAACAGAATTCCTCCGATTAACATCTTTTTGCTGCCAATTCGCGCGATTTCCTTGCCGGCATACAATCTGGCAGCAAGAACACCGATGATAAAAATACTGGCCACCAATCCTGCCATACTGGCCGAAACTCTATATGTATCAGCCGCATAAGAAGCCATCGTGACAATCAATTGATACATAGACAGCATCATCACAAAGTTCACAAGCGATATTGAAATGAAGTCCTTCGTCCATAGTCTTTCTTTTTGCAAAAAATCATCCTCTTCCTTCAAGAACACTATTTACCATAGATAAAAAAATATTTCGTTAAACGAATAAAATTATAACGTGTTTGAAAATTATTGTCTAGGTTCAGGGCTTCACGGTGACCAGGGCAGCTTTTAAAACAGAGCAGATGTCTGGGTATGGAGCTAGCAATCAATATGCTTGGAGACAAAAACAGGCTGCTATAATTCTAGCAGCCTGTTTCTATTATCTTATTACTCAGACATGATGTTTTCCATTTCTTTAAATTCTTCTTTTACAGCTTTACCAGGACCGGTTGTAATTTTACTTACAACAAGGACGGCAATTAAGCTCAAGAAGAATCCAGGGATCATTTCATACATGAATGCTGATAATCCTGGAATGCTGATCCAGATGATGACTGTAAACGCGCCGACGACGATGCCAGCAAGGGCTCCCCAACGGTTCATCTGATTCCAATACAGGCTAAGGATCATCACCGGTCCAAATGCTGCACCGAATCCTGCCCACGCGTTACCAACCAAAGAAAGAATCGTATCGTTAGGAGTATAAGAAAGCGCAATTCCAACTAATGCAACAAGCAATACGGCAGCACGGCCGACGAACACCAATTCTTTGTCCGTTGCTTCTCGGCGGAAGAATGCTTTGTAGAAATCCTCTGTCAAGGCACTTGACGTTACGAGCAATTGTGAAGAAATCGTACTCATGATTGCAGCCAAGATTGCAGCAAGCAAGAATCCAGTAATATATGGGTTAAAAAGGATATTCGCAAACATGATGAAAACTGTTTCCGGATTTTCTAGTGTCACATTGTTCACTGAAACATAAGCGATACCGACAAGTCCGACTGCCAAAGCACCGATAATCGATACGATCATCCATGTCATCGCAATTCTGCGGGCAGGCTTTAGGTCCTCCATCGATTTAATCGCCATAAAGCGGACGATGATATGCGGCTGCCCAAAATAGCCAAGCCCCCATGCTAATAATGACATGATTCCAAGGAATGTCGTCCCTTTAAAAAGATCCATCAATGTAGGATCGATTCCACCTACAGTTTCCATTACGTTTCCAGGTCCGCCAAGTTCCGTGAAGGCAACAACAGGCACCAGCACAAGTGCAAGGAACATGATGACCCCTTGAACAAAGTCTGTCAAACTAACAGCAAGGAAACCGCCAAATAGTGTATAAACGATAACAACACCAGCTGTCAGGAACAAGCCCCAGCTGTAATCGAGTCCAAATGCTGACTCAAATAAAGTACCGCCTGAAACTAGACCTGCTGAAGTGTACAGCGTAAAGAAAATGATAATAACGATTGCTGATACAGACCTGAGAATTTTTGTACCATCTGAAAAGCGGTTTTCAAGAAAATCGGGGATTGTGATCGAATCATTTGCCAGCTCCGTATATGTTCGAAGTCTTGGAGCCAATATGAGGTAGTTCAAATAGGCACCAACCGATAATCCAATTGCAATCCAGGCACTCGAAATACCTGAAGTATACATTGCGCCAGGCAAGCCCATCAGCATCCACCCACTCATATCTGATGCACCGGCAGACAGAGCCGTTACCGACGGTCCAAGACCACGCCCACCCAACATGTAATCTGATAGATCAGAAGTTTTGCGATACGCATACAATCCGATAAGGATCATCGCGATAAAATAAATAGCCAAAGAAATAAATACTTCAAAAGTCACCAAATCTCTCCTTTTCATTTCCCTAAACGAAATAATTAACATAGTGGTTTATACTCTTTTCGTAGGCTGATAGCTTTTACAAACAAGAGTAAAAATC
>DMSR01000381.1 GCA_003457145.1 Bacillus sp. (in: firmicutes) | reverse complement strand
TTCATCGCCTATTTGACCACCTGTAGGAACGATTTCACCTGGATCGTTCCCGTTCACCACCCCATTCCACCACCTGTGGGAACGATCCTTCGAGTCAAATAATGCTTGCATCAGCATAGTAATCTAATAAAATAAAAGCTTACTTCTTCAAGGTTAAAATCTTGAGGATGTAAGCTTTCGTATAATACCGTCTAATTTTTATTCCATTGTAAGTTTTATTGCTTTCGTTGCTATGAAACATTTTATATATGTATCCAACGGTCTTCTTCCGCCGAAATCATCCTCATACATACCAGCAATGACAAACCCTGCATCAATCTGACCCTGAATCTGGTCTTCCAGTGTGTGGCCAAATTCAATCGTTTGGTTGGATTTATTGAATTCATCGACTTCTCTTTCTGTTAAGCCATTCAAAGATGAAGATGGAATAGAGTGTTTAACTACTAAATTTCCTTTCCTATCTTCTTCATCATCAAAAATAAACAAAATCGGGTTGGTAAAACCTGATATGAGCGTCCCTTTATCTTTTAATATTCGTGAAGCTTCATTCCAGACCAGTGAAATATTCTCCACAAATAAGTTCGCTACAGGATGAATGATCATGTCAAACTCACCATCATTGAAGGTAGAAAGGTCAGTCATATTACCTAGTACGGTTGTGATTTTCAATCCGTCCCGCTCGGCTACTAATTGATCTTGTTCTAACTGTTTTTTTGATATGTCGACAACTGTTACATCCGCTCCTGCTGCTGCTAAAACTGGACCTTGTTGTCCCCCGCCAGATGCCAAACAAAGAATGTTCAGCCCGATTAAAGATTTGGGAAACCAGTTTCTTGGCACTGGCTTTCCTGTTGTTACTGTTATTTCCCATTCACCAGATCTACTTCTTTCAATTATTTCTTTTGATACCGCCCTCGTATAGACGGATTCTTCTTCCACTTTCTTATCCCACGCACTGCTGTTTTGTTTTGCTGTATCCATACTCCTCATCCTACCAATCTAATTTTATAAGAATTCATTTAGTGTTCCAATTGCACAGCAAAGGATCTCTTCGTGTAAATCATGCCAGTTGGTGGTAGCTTCAATTCTGGCTTCCATGATAATTTCACTTTTGCCAGATCCAGTTTACAAATGTTGTAGTCAATAGTATTCACCCCTTTGATTATAAAAATAATAATATTGAAGGATTATTCNNTGAGAAATCCATGTTTCATACCTATCATGAAGAACTCCTTAAGTGGCTCTCCAAACGAGTATATACTATCACCTTCCAATTATAGATAAATTTACTATAAGGTTCAATTAAAAATGGCTCCCCTATAAGGGAGCCATCACTACTAATCTATTTTTGCCGAATCCGCTCAATAACGGTTGTTACTTCATCAGGTTTAACAAACTCTACTGGTGAGAAGCCTTTTTCAAAAACAACAGAGTCGGCTTCAATCATTAGCACGTATTTTCCATTCAATTTTGCCAGGTGGATATTGTCCCCATAATCGGCAAGCAACCCTTTTACGGAAACATGGTCCAGTTTCATTTTAAGCTCTAATTCAGGGGTTTGCTCAATTAGGTGTGCGGCTGCTTCGATAACCTGTTCAGGTTCAAACCGTTCCTGCAGCTCGCGCTTTTCGCTGGCTGCCCATATTTCCATTGCACTCTCAAGCTGTTCTCGTTCTTCGCTTTCAGGCGCTAAGGTTTCTTCCATATGGCCTCTTACCATTTCTATCACTTGTGTCTTTACTATCTGTGGCATTGACTGCCCATACTCAACATATTTCAGGAAGTCTTCAAAATAACGGGCATGGGAGGACTGATTGATTTTCAGCTCATTATCCTGGATCATTCCTTCTTCTGGCATGTATGGATACTGGATGGATTTCATATTCTTTGTCGTTATGGCCATCTCAACCTGGCGAATCAACGTTGATTCATCGGAAATCGAAGCGACCTTTGGCTCAAAATCACATTTTAATATAAAGACGAATGAGTCGTCAAAATACTTGCTAAGTTTTGCACGAGCAACGATAAACACACCTCCGCGGACCGCGCTTGTATCAACATAAGCCATCGCGAACTTTTCGCTTTCCTCTTGAAAAACTTCCTTTGACTCAGCATATCGTACTCTGTGAAACAGATTATAGTTTGGATTAGAGGTCAGCTCATGTCCCTCTTCTACGATAAAATAGCCAAGCTTTGTTGGAACTTCTTCTGTTTTTGGGTGACGCTCTACCTTGCGTTTAACAATTTTAGCAAATTCACCGTCAAGAAAGTCCCTTAGTGAACTCTTTTCATATTCTTCTTCGTTCAGAGTCTGAAAGTGCTTATATCTTTTGTCAGCCTGGTCACCCTTTCCCTCGACCTGGACAACATAAAATGATAGAAATTGAACATCAAATTCCATGGTTAATCTCCCTGCTGTCTATATTTATCTCATTCACATTAAAAATAGAGCACACACTAATTGTGATGCTCTATTTAACGATGTTAATTTATCAAATAAAATTCTGTTTTGCTTCCTGTTTGGGTGGCGATGACTTCCAATCTGGCATCTATCCGTTCCTTCAGCTCAGGTACATGGGAAATGATGCCGACGAGGCGGCCGCTGCTCTGAATATCAATCAATGCTTCTATAGCCTGGTCAAGGGATTCAGGATCCAGCGTTCCAAAGCCTTCATCAATAAACATGGTTTCAAGCGAGACGCCGCCTGCATAGTTCT
>DMSR01000312.1 GCA_003457145.1 Bacillus sp. (in: firmicutes) | reverse complement strand
ATGGATATTCAACGCATTTCAAAAGCTTCTGTTGTCAAGACTGGAATGAAGGTAGCGGTCGCCAAGGATTCGATTTCATTCAGCGAAGTTATCGGCCAGCGTCGCACTAATGTCAATGTTGAACGGCTGACGATGAAGATGAAGGAAATCGAGGATCAGGGTAAGAAGCTCGTTGATACCAGGTCAATCGAGAACTTAAAAAAATATAAAAAGCTTGTTAAGGATTTCATGGAGGACGCTGTTAAAAATGGCCTGGAGCTCAAGGAGCACCGGGGATTCAGCCAACGCGGCTCTTCTAAAATTTATAAGCTCGTAAAGGAAGTCGACAGCAAGCTCATCGACTTGACGAACAATGTCCTGGATAAAGAACAAAGCGGTCTTGATTTATTGGGGCTTGTCGGCGAAATCCAAGGTTTGCTTATCAATATCTATACATAAAGCTTTCTCACTGGAGGAAGCTTTTTTTATTTTTCCATAAAAAATTAAAGAGTTGTTTGTTTCAGGCCGATATAATCTTTAGAACATAGGGGTTAGAGGAGGCAATAGCATGATCAACCGTCTCTCTTCAGATACAGCAGGTACATACATCTACGAAGCGATTAAGACGAAAATAGACAATATCGATAACGGTACGCCCGGCATAGCTGAAAAGATTGCTCCGGTTCCTGCTCAAGAAGGGCTGGATAGCATTCCGAAGGAAAAAATGGAGAAGGTGGTTGAGGGGCTGAATAAATTCCTGCAGCAAAGCCAGACTGCTTTAAAATTCCAGTATCATGAAAAGCTGCAGGAATACTATGTAACACTTGTGGATGAAAAAACGAAGGAAGTCGTCAGGGAAATACCTCCAAGGAAGATGCTCGACTTTTACGCGGCAATGAATGAGTTTCTAGGATTAATTGTAGATAAGAAAATTTAGGAAGCAGGTGATCTGACCGTGGTAAGAATAGGCGGCCTGGCAAGCGGCATGGACATTGACTCGCTTGTCGGTGACTTGATGAAAGCTGAAAGAATCCCATTGAACAAGCTTCATCAGAAGAAGCAGCTGACTGAATGGCAGCGAGATGATTACCGGGCAATGAACAAATTGCTCGCAGACTTGGATAAATCGATTTTTGACGGCGTCTTCCGCCAGTCAACTTTTACAAAGAAGACAGTGACAACTTCAAACGAAGCGGCAGTATCCGTACGAAATGTGAATGCGACTGCAAATTTGAATTCCAGCATCAAGGTTAATGCGCTTGCAGAATCGGCTTATATGACTAGCGCAGGCAGAGTGGTTCCCGAGGGTTCTACCTTCGATCCAGCCCTGCCTCTTGAAGGCCAAAGGGGTCATTTTCAGCCATTTGCTGAAAATACGTTCACAATCCAGTCGATTGGCAAGGATGGACAGATGGGGGCTGCAGTACCGATCACCTTTGACCCTGCTGTAGACTCGCTGAATTCAGTAATCAATAAAATCAACACATCTAATGCAGGGGTAGTGGCCTTTTTTGATTCCGTATCAGGTCAGTTTTCGATTACGGCCAAAAATACTGGTGACAACACAGCGGGCGCTGAAATCATTCTTAGTGGTGACTTTTTAACAAGTGCGTTAAAAATGGATACAACCAACCAGATTGCTGCAGATGCTGGCACTGTCCCGCCAAGAGGGAAGGCTGGGGTGAACGCTGATTTTACAATCAATGGCCTGACTACCCAGCGCCCATCGAACATATTCACAATCAACGGTTTTGAATATACATTAAAACAAACGACAGCGACAAACGTCATGGTCAACTCAGCAACAGATGAAGAAGCAATTTTTAAATCTGTTAAGGACTTTGTCGACAAGTATAATGAAACGATTGCCGGAATTAAAACGAAGGTTACCGAGGAACGATACCGCAAATATCAGCCGCTTTCCGATGAAGACAGAGAAGGGATGAGCGAGAAGCAGGCTGATATGTGGGATGAGAAAGCGAAAAGCGGAATGCTGCGCAATGATTCAATCCTTTCCAGTGCTTTGGATAAAATGCGTTTGAATCTTTACAGCAGGGTAGGTAATGGCACAGATGATGTAAATGATAATTACGACCAGCTTGCTGAAATCGGTATCAAAACCACAAGCAACTATCGTGAGGGCGGAAAGCTCGTCATTGACGAAACTAAGCTCCGCGAGGCTATCAAGAATGACCCAAACGCCATCTATAAACTTTTTACCAACGACAGTACAGACCCGAATTCACAAGGCTTGGCAAGAAGACTGAGGACCACAATTAAAGAAACGATTACAACGATTGAGGGCCGTGCCGGAAATGCAATGCGTACGAACCAGCAATTCACGCTTGGCAGGAACCTTACATCAATAGATAAGCAGATAAACAGCTTTGAAGACCGCCTGGTCAAAGTGGAAGATCGCTACTGGCGCCAGTTTACCGCCATGGAAAAGGCAATCCAGAAAGCGAATGAGCAGTCAGCGTATCTAATGTCGCAATTCTACAGCGGCTAAGCAAGAAAGGACGTGCAAAGATGGCAATGCAAAACCCGTACCAATCCTATAAGCAGAACTCTGTTAACACTGCTTCGCCCGGTGATCTGACACTGATGCTTTACAATGGATGTTTAAAGTTCATCCAC
>DMSR01000013.1:1124-3678 GCA_003457145.1 Bacillus sp. (in: firmicutes) | reverse complement strand
TGGATGTAAGTTTTATCTATATTGCGGCCCATTTCACCGCCAAGGGCGTCTATTTCCCTTACGACAATCCCTTTTGCAGGCCCGCCGATTGATGGATTGCATGGCATAAACGCAATCATATCAAGATTGATTGTAACCATCAGGGTTTTCGCACCCATCCGAGCAGCTGCAAGCGCTGATTCAACGCCTGCGTGGCCAGCACCGACTACGACCACATCATAACTTCCGGCTTCATATTGCATCCTGCTGCCTCCTTCTTAAATGTCCGCTGCATGGGCAGCAAACACTTTACATGTATTTTTACACAAGCTCTTTTCGTAAACTTTGTTGCTTTTACAACCAGTAAAAACCGGCACCTGGGTTTTTACGAGATTCATTCATCCCATTTGTAATGTCTCCTTGAAAAGGAGCACAAAGCCCAGAATAATGCAGATTCAAAATAGGTTCGAAAAGCAACAATAAAACGAAAACAGCCTTTACGTATTATTTCCCTAAACAAAACTGTGAGAATAGCTGGTCTATAAGACTTTCATGGACACTTTCCCCGATGATTTCACCTAGGAGCTCCCAAGACCGTGTCAGGTCAATTTGGACAATATCGATTGGCGTTCCCATTTCGACACCGCTAATAGCTTCTTCAATGGAATGAACAGTCTGGTTCAGCAGGGCAATATGGCGGCTATTCGAAACATACGTTAGATCGCCAGATTCAATTGCACCTGAGAAGAACAAGCTGGAAATTGCTTCTTCCAGTTCATCGATACCTTTGTCTTCCAATAATGAAGTCGTAACAAGCGAATACTCCTTCGCAATCTCCTTCACTTCATCCATATTGATCTGTTGCGGAAGGTCCGTTTTATTGACGATGACAATGACATCCATACCTTGGACAGCTTTGAAGATATTCCTGTCCTCTTCCGAAAGCTCATCCGAATAGTTCAGAACGAGCAGAATCAAATCGGCTTCCTTCAGCACCTGGCGCGAGCGTTCAACGCCGATTCTTTCAACAATATCCTCCGTCTCCCTGATCCCTGCGGTATCAAGAAGTCTTAAAGGAACACCGCGGACATTGACGTATTCTTCAATGACATCCCTAGTCGTACCTGGAATATCAGTCACGATCGCCTTGTTTTCATGGACTAGACTGTTAAGCAAGGAAGATTTCCCGACGTTCGGACGGCCAACGATGACAGTCGACAGCCCTTCTCTGAGGATTTTCCCTTGCTGGGAAGTCTGCAGCAGCTTTTGGAGCTCACCCTGTACATACTTCGCCTTTTCCAAAAGCATCTTATGAGTCATTTCTTCCACATCATCATACTCTGGATAATCGATATTCACTTCTATATGAGCGAGTATTTCGAGTATTTCCTGGCGAAGCTTCTGGATGAGCCTTGATAACCGTCCTTCCATCTGCCCCAGTGCCAAGTTCATCGCCCGGTCTGTTTTTGCCCTGATCAAGTCGATGACTGCCTCTGCTTGAGAAAGATCGATTCGGCCATTTAAAAAAGCCCGTTTTGTAAATTCCCCTGGCTCAGCCAGTCTAGCTCCTTGATTGAGTACAAGCTGGAGCACACGATTTACAGAAACAAGCCCCCCATGGCAGTTAATTTCGATTACATCCTCTTTTGTAAACGTCTTAGGCCCTCTCATGACTGATACCATTACCTCTTCAGCAACTTGTCCGCTTTTTGGATCAATCAAATGCCCATAATGAATCGTATGGGAAGCGACTTCGTTCAGCTTCTTGCTGCCTACACCTTTAAACAGACGGTCTGCTATAGCGAAGGCTTGATCACCGCTTAAACGGACAATCGCGATGGCCCCTTCACCCATAGGCGTCGAGATTGCCGCTATCGTATCGAATTCCACTTGCTTCACCCCACTTCACTTCAAATTATATATATTAATGTTCAATTAAGTTTGTTTTCTACAAATTAATAGAATACCACATCGTTTTTATGAAAAAAAGGAACATACTCAGAATAGATCCATTTATCCACAATCAATAAAATAAACTTATTTAATTTTNNTTAGGCTGTGGAAAAAGGAAAAATCGTATTTTTTAAAAGGAAGGCGATTTGAAAAATACAGAACTTTGAAACAGGAACAAAAAGTATCTTTAAAAGTCTTTTGTTGAGAGACACCTATAGCTTTCTCTCTTTTTTTAATAAAAACAATGAATGAAGCGTTAAAAAAATGCTTAATAGAGCCTTATACAGAGAAAAAAAACTTGAGAGGGTCCTAATATGTATTTAGTTCTAAAGATTCCGCGATTTTTTGTCGAAATCCCGCAACTTTGGACTGAATTCCCGTAACTTTTTGTCGAATTCCCGCAACTTTGGACTCTAATTCCGCAAGTTACAGTCGAAATCCCGCAATCTCCAAATTCCACACGATTTTGCTTAAACGACGCGGCAGAAATTTGAAATTTAAAAAGCCCCAATCCAAAACGGATTGGGGCTCAGCTTATTTAGATGGCGAGATTACGATATGTCGATGTGGCTCAGTGCCATCAGAGTACGTTTTTATTTTCCTGTTTGACATTAATGCAGTA
>DMSR01000013.1:0-927 GCA_003457145.1 Bacillus sp. (in: firmicutes) | reverse complement strand
TTTAAATATTTGACAGATTCTTCAACAGCATCGATTTTCATTGTGACCTTAACAACAGCTGGCCGATTGCCGAAAAGTCCAAATAATCCTTTTTTGCCTTCATCAATTACATCAATCTCTGTGCGGTCTTTGGTTGTCTTTAATTGAGCTAAAGCTGATTCTACTGCTTCGTCGACATTTTGTCCTGTAGCAGTTNNCAATCATGAATAAGTTTCCGACTACCCAGTATAAAGAAAGAGCTGCCGGGAAGTTGATGGCGAAAACAACGATCATGATCGGCATAAGCCAAAGCATCATAGCCATTTGCGGATTGTGTTCCTGGCCTGCCATCATCATCTTTTGCTGAATGAAAGTAGTTACACCTGCAACCAGCGGCAAAATATAATATGGATCGGGTGAACCTAGGTCGAACCACAAAAAGTTATGCTCTGCGATTTCTCTCGTTCTTGATATCGCATGATAGAACCCAATCAAAATTGGCATTTGAACCAAAAGCGGGAAACAGCCAGCTAAAGGATTGACACCATGTTGCTGGAAAAGAGCCATTGTTTCCTGTTGCAGCTTTTGTTGCGTTTTTTGATCTTTGGAACTGTATTTTTCTTTTAACTTTGCCATTTCCGGCTGCAAAGCCTGCATCGCCTTTGAGCTTCTTGTTTGTTTGATCATTAGCGGCAGGATTACCAGACGAATCAGCAATGTAACAGCTATGATGGATAATCCGAAACTGCCTCCAAGCCATTCAGCCATTTTCACAATCAGCAAGGATAAAGGATAAACGATGTATTCATTCCAAAAGCCCTTGCTGTCGGGTGTGATCGGCTGGTCATATTCCGTACAACCTGTCAATACGGTCATAAGCAAGAGCAGACCCAATACCAATAGTATTCTTTTTTTCAAGCTTAATTTCCTCCTAACTTACAGAAACGT
>DMSR01000490.1 GCA_003457145.1 Bacillus sp. (in: firmicutes) | reverse complement strand
ATGCTTTCCATTTCAGACTTGTTCACTTTATTGGAAAGGCCATCTGAACATAGCAGCAGTGAATCGCCTTCTTCAAAAATAATCGTTTTTAAATCCATTTCAACGGATTCTTCAGTTCCAAGAGCTCTTAACAATACATTTTTTCGCGGATGATGTTCTGCGTCTTCTTTGGAAATCTGNNAGCGGCTGTCACCGATATTAACGACTGTAGCAAAAATATCTGTGCAAATAGCAGCGACAATTGTTGTCCCCATACCTTCGCACTCTAAGTTATCCAATGAATGCTTGAATAATTTCTTGTTTACCTCCACCACTGCTTTTTTAAGCCAGCCTTCTGCTTCTTCTGCTGTATGTATCTTGGTTCCGGCCACCCAAAGATCTTTTAAATGCTCAATTGTTAAACCGCTGGCTACATCGCCTGCACGGTGGCCACCCATGCCATCTGCTACGATGGCAAGGTGCTGCCCGTCAGGATTTATAAAGATGCCGCCATTGTCTTCATTGTGCAAACGAACTTTTCCCCTGTCCGTCATGAAAACAGCCTTCATCTTTTCACCTCGTCTCTTCTTTTCTTTCTTTCGCCCGAAGTTGTCCGCAAGCTGCTTCAATGTCGTGCCCTTGTTCTCTTCTAATTGTAACATTCACACCCCGATCACGAAGTGTCCGCTCAAACTTGAAGATTTGGCTCTTTGGAGTCCTTACGTAATCACGTTCAGGTACATAGTTAACAGGAATCAAATTAATATGGCACTTCAAGCCTTTCACAAGGTCGGCAAGCTCCTCGGCATGTTCTACCTGGTCATTGACTCCTCCGAACAAACCGTACTCAAAGCTGATTCTCCGCCCTGTTTTATTCACATAATAGCGAACAGAATCCATTAAGTCAGGAAGCTTATATGCCCGATTTATCGGCATTAGCCTGCTTCTTAGCTCACTATTTGGTGCATGAAGGGAGATTGCGAAATTGATCTGCATATTTTCATCAGCGAATTGATAGATTTTCGGAATGATTCCGCTTGTTGAAACGGTAATATGCCTAGCTCCGATATTCAATCCTTTTTCATGATTAACGGTTTTCAAGAAGGACAGCATATTGTCATAGTTGTCGAACGGCTCGCCAATTCCCATGATGACAATCGAGCTCACCCTCTCATCGGTTTCGTCTAATGCCTGTTGTACTTTTACGACCTGGGCAACGATTTCTCCTGCTTCCAGATTTCTTTTTAAGCCGCCAAGTGTCGAAGCGCAAAAAGTACAGCCGATTCGGCAGCCAACCTGTGTTGTAACACAGACTGAATTTCCATACTCATGCCTCATCAGAACTGTTTCAATCGAAACGCCATCCTGCAGTTCAAACAGGAATTTGATTGTGCCGTCAGAAGACGTCTGTTGAATGATTGTTTTCAAGGCCGTCAGAACAAAATGTTCGTCCAGCTTATCCCTTAAAGGTTTTGAAAGGTTTGACATTTCTTCAAAAGAAGTGGCCCTTTTTTTATACAGCCAGTCAAAGACCTGTTCTGCCCTAAAAGGTTTTTCATCATTTTCCTTCAGCCAATTCTTTATCTCGTCAAGCTGAAGTGAATAAATGGACTTCTTATCTGATTCTTCGGCTGTTGCTTTTCTTGTTGTATTTTCTTGTTCCATGTTATTGCACCTTCTTTCTTATACAAGCAATATAAAATCCATCAGAGCCAAAATCCTGCGGAAGAATCTGGACGTCAAAGCCACTGATCAACGGCTTGATTGCCTCAGGCATTCTGTCTGCAAGTTCAATATCTCCTACGAAATCTTGGTGTCCTCGCAAAAATTCTTCAATAACTTCCTGATTCTCTTCCCTGTCAACAGTACATGTACTATAAACAAGTACTCCATCTTTTTTCAGCAGCGGAGCGACAGACTCAAGCAGAGATAGCTGAATTGTCTGAAGTTGTGATAAGTCAGTTTCTTTTTTAGTATATTTCATATCCGGTTTTCGTCTCATGACGCCAAGTCCTGAGCATGGGGCGTCAAGCAAGATCCTGTCAACAGATTCTCTTTCAAAATGTTCTGCTGCTTCCCGGCTGTCCATCTTTCGGGCCTCAATATTTTCCAATCCAAGCCGCTCAGCATTATTAACGATTAGCTTAACTTTATGCTCATGAAGATCAAGCGAAATCACTTTACCACTATTCGCTAGCTTCTCTGCTATATGGGATGATTTCCCTCCAGGTGCAGCACATGCGTCAAGAATGACTTCCTCTTCCTTCACCCCAAGTGCATACGCAGCCAGCATCGAGCTTTCATCCTGGATAGTCAGGAATCCATATTTAAAAGCTTTCGAAGAAGCAAGATTCCCGCGGAGACACTTGATTCCCTCCGGCAAAATCGGGCTCGGTTCCACATCAAATCCNNCATCTTCTTCATCAAGGAGCGCAAGACATTCATCCCTTGAAATTCTAGTACTATTGACCCTTGCCGTCTGCAGGGGGGCCACCAAGTTCATTTCGCACATTTCACGAGTCTTTTCAATCCCAAATTGGCTGATCCATCTTTTAACAAGCCATAATGGGTGGCTTGTTTCTATCGAGATTCTTTCTGCCGGATCAGGGATTGTATCCAGAGAAGGAAGCCCTTGTCTCTGGATGCTTCGCAGCACTCCATTTACCAGGCTGGCAATGCCTTTATGGCCGCGGCGCTTGGCAATTTCAACCGCCTCGAAAATCGCCGCCCTATCAGGTACTTTGTCTAAATAGACCATCTGATATACTGTCAGGCGGAGGAGGTTGACCACCCAGCTCTGCAGCTTCTTGTTTTTCTCAATAAAAGGCTTCAAATAGAAATCAAGAGTCATTTTTCGCTGGATCGTCCCATAGACCAATTCGGTCAGCAGACCAACATCTATTTTGTTGATTTCATTTTTTTCAATCACGCTGTTAAGAAGCAGATTGCTGTATGCCTGGTTCTTCTCTATTGTTTCCAATAACTGAAGTGCTGCATTCCTTACATTCTTCTTGTTACTCATCGCTGTCTCCTAACTTCATGCCTGTCTCGATAAATGATCCCGCACCAAGCAAGAACTGCTTTGCATCCATTCTCTTCTTGCCGGCTGGCTGGAGTTCAGTTATTTTCACTGCAGTTTCATTTCCGGAAGCAACAATGAAACCATCCTCCTCTAGCCGTACGATCGTTCCAGGGTCCTGCCTGCCTTGGACTGCTGCTTTTTCGGCAGCCCATAACTTGACAACTGCACCCTTCAATGTCGTATAAGCGACCGGCCAAGGATTCATGCCGCGTATATGGTTGTATACTTGTTCACCAGGCTTAGTCCAGTCAATTTTCTCCTGCTCACGTTTGATGTTCCAGGCAAAAGTAGCCTCATCATCATTTTGAGGAATCGGGGAAATTTCCCCTTTCAACAATTTCGGAATCGTCGCTGATAAAAGGTCTGCCCCAGCTGCACTCATTTTATCATGCAGTGAGCCAACAGTATCCATTTCTGTCACAGCTACTTCTACTTGGGTTAAGATATCCCCGGCATCAAGTTTTTCCACCATATACATGATTGATATACCGGTTTTGTCTTTTCCTTGAATAATCGCGTAATGGATTGGGGCTCCGCCACGCAGCTCCGGAAGCAAGGATGCATGGACATTAATACAGCCATGCTTTGGCGCATCAAGAAGCTGTTTAGGTAAAATTTGCCCAAATGCTGCTGTCACGATTAAATCAGGATTTAACGCTAGGATTTTTTCCAGTTCCTCCTGATGACGGATTTTTTCCGGCTGGTAGACTGGAATCCCATGTTTCAGCGCCTCAGCTTTAACAGGGGGCGGTGTCAGCACCCGTTTTCTGCCCACCGGCCTGTCCGGCTGGGTAACAGCGGCAACAACCTCGTATCCATCCTCAATCAGCCTTCTCAATACAGGTACCGAAAAGTCCGGAGTTCCCATAAAAACAATCCTTGTCATTCCTGGTTCAACTCCTCTAACTCTTTTTCTTCAATGTATTTTGAAACTTTGGAGGTGAATAACACTCCATGCAGGTGATCGATCTCGTGGAGAATCGCTCTCGCCAGAAACCCCTCTGCGTCTAGCACATAACTTTTTCCTTTACGATCCTTTGCCTTGAGCTTCACGTAATTTGGACGACTCACTTCACCATATAATCCAGGAAAGCTGAGACAGCCTTCAGGTCCATTCTGTTCACCTGCTGTCTCGATTATTTCAGGATTAATCAATTCAATCGTGCCATGTTCATCGTCTATATCAACGATTGCGATTTGTTTCTTAATGTCAATTTGTGGAGCTGCCAAACCAACGCCATCAAATTCAATCATTGTATCATACATATCGTCCAGCAGTTTTGCGAGCTTTTTATCAAAAGTTGTAACCAATTCACATTCCTGCTCTAAAATCTCTGCGGGGTAAGTAACAATTTTACGGACTGCCAAAATAAATCCTCCAATAAACCTTCAAAAATTTTCAATCTTCATTACTCTATAGTATAAACCTTTATATTTGGCTCTCTTCATAAAATTTTTGGATTTTCAAAAAAAGCATGACATTACAGTAACCAACATGCCTGATATAATTGCTTCAGTCTAATTGAGCTTAGCTCACATTAGGATATAGGGATTATGATCGACTGAAATTTGAAGCCCGCT
>DMSR01000093.1 GCA_003457145.1 Bacillus sp. (in: firmicutes) | reverse complement strand
AAATTCAAAGGTATGAAATAACAGTTGGAGGAGGACTGGGCTTTATGGAAAATAAAGAAAAACTGCTTGAAATAAGAAATTTGAAACAATACTTCAACTTGGGCCAACCAAATGAAGTTAGAGCGATTGATGGAATCTCTTTTGATATCTATAAAGGAGAAACTCTTGGCTTGGTTGGAGAATCCGGGTGCGGAAAGTCCACTACAGGAAGAACAATAATCCGGCTCTACGATGCAACGGATGGTGATGTCTTATTCAAAGGCGAAAACGTCCACGGGAAAAAGGATAAAAGAGAACTAAAGAAATTTAACAGAAGCATGCAAATGATATTCCAGGACCCTTATGCATCTTTAAATCCAAGAATGAAGGTGTCTGACGTTATTGCAGAAGGCATCGATATTCATGGACTGGCAAAAAGCAGTAAAGAGAGAATGGAAATGGTTGCTGAACTTCTTGAGACTGTCGGGTTAAACAGAGAGCATGCCCATAGGTATCCTCACGAGTTCTCTGGCGGTCAAAGGCAGCGTATCGGTATTGCCCGTGCACTTGCTGTTCAACCTGAATTTATTATTGCAGACGAACCTATTTCAGCACTTGATGTTTCGATCCAGGCACAGGTAGTCAACCTGATGAGGAAGCTCCAGCGTGAAAAAGGGTTAACATACCTGTTCATTGCCCATGACCTTTCAATGGTAAAGTATATCAGTGACCGAATTGGTGTAATGTATTTCGGGAAATTGGTTGAATTAGCTCCTGCCGAGGAACTTTACAAAAACCCTCTGCACCCTTACACTCAATCGTTATTGTCTGCGATTCCGCTCCCAGATCCTGAATCAGAGCGTACGCGTCGCCGCATTAGTTATGATCCCAATGTACATCAGTATGAAGACGGTGAAGAAGTAAAAATGCGTGAAGTAACACCAGGCCACTATGTATATTGCAACGAAAAAGAATTGAAACAATATCAACAGCAAGTTGTCAAATGACTTTAACGATCTCTATTCTTGAGATCGTTTTTTTTATCTCCCTGAACTCGTTAGTTGATTGCAGATTATGTTTATAGAAGTTATTTTCCCGTACAGGTGTGCATTTCGGGTTTGCAGTGATCACGCTTGGTGTCGCTGTTAAACAGGTGAAAGGAGACCCAGGGTGTGTCTAGATCTTTTGGATGTCCGCTGCTAAGGCTTACTAGAGAAGGCAATCACATAAAGCTCGATCAACAGGCAATTATGAAGAAAAGCGAAGGAAACATATTCCATTCAAATATTTTGGCTATTGATATCTAAAATTGTCGAAACTGGGTAAAATAGATTCATAGATACAAAACATTGATTCATATAATAGTAAAATTGATTGAATCTCGATTGAAAGGGGAGATGGTAGTGCAGCTGAAAAAAATTGCCGCAGCAGCTATATTGGCTGCCTCTTTTTCACAATGGAGCGATGAGGTTTCAGCAAAAGAGCATGATCATGATACGAATAGTCAGCCGATTAGGGGGCATGAGTCACTTATTCGAGTGATGCCTAAAGAAATGCCGAGGTTTAAGTTTGACTCTGGTTATGTATTTGAGTACCCAGATGCAGTAAGGGGAATATATGTCACTGGGCATTCCGCAGGCGGTGAAAAGTTTGATAGTCTTACCAAGCTTATTGATGAGACCGATTTAAATGCGATGGTCATTGATATCAAGGATGATCACGGTTATCTTACATATAAGCCTGAACCCGATTCCAAATTCAAGGATATAGGGAAGCCATACATTAAAGATCCTAAGCAAATGCTTAAAACTCTTGAAGAGAAAAAAATCTACCCAATCGCCAGAGTAGTTGTATTTAAGGATACAGCACTGGCTCAAAAAATGCCTGAATGGTCCTTCAAAGATGGAAAGGAAGTTTGGAAAAATGGCAGGGGAGAATCTTTTGTCAATCCATTTGTAAAAGAAGTCTGGGAATATAATGTGGAGATTGCTAAAGAGGCTGCGAAAATGGGCTTTGAGGAAATCCAGTTTGATTATGTTCGCTTCCCAGAAGGTTTCGAAACCCGAGATGAATCACTCAATTATTCAGCGGGTGATTATAAGGACGTGAAAATGGATAATATCCAAAAACGCGTGAAGGCAGTCACTGATTTTGTTGCCTATGCAAATGAAGAGCTAGAGCCATATGATGTAAAGGTATCCGTAGACATATTTGGTTATACTGCGACATTGCCAGAGGCACCCGGGATCGGTCAGAACTTCTCTAAGATATCAGAAAATGTTGACGTTATTTCTTCAATGATTTACCCGAGTCACTGGACTTCTTATTTTGGGATAGCTAAGCCTGATACTAAGCCCTACGAACTTGTGGAGGAGTATGCCAAACTTGAGAATAAAAAACTTGCGGAACTTAAGACACCGCCAACTTCTCGTCCTTGGCTCCAGGACTTTACAGCATCGTGGTTAGGTAAAGGGAATTATCTGGTTTACGGAAAAAAGGAAATTGAGGACCAAATCAGAGCCCTGAATGACCAGGGAATCAATGAATATTTGCTATGGAACGCCAGCAACAGATACACGCCTAATGTGGATTATACTCCTTAAAAACCGTTTGGCGTATGGCGGTGCATGGATAGNNAATTATTGGTTAATCACCATATAGATAAGGTATAATAGTTTGTGGGAAACGGACTACTTCTTGCCGCCGCCTACGTTTTTCCAGCCTGTTTGCAAACGAACTGACTGGTCAACAAATTCCGATCTGTTTTTGCCCCCAAAAAACTTGATGCCAACACCATTTGTAATGACACCGATTGTTGCGGTAATTCCCACAATAAGCAAAGCAACGATAGTTAAATCCATTATGTAACCGCCCATGATAAACCTCCACCTTTTTTTTCACGATTCATTAAATTGAATTGTGACATATATGAATTCATGATCCCCTGTTCTTCTTTATTTTAAAAGAATAATCGGCGTATTAAAAGTACTTTATAAAGAAAAAATATTAAGAGTATTATGATCGTGGTTATATAAGAAAAGCTGGGTGCTTATCAGGATGGAAAAAAGTCGAAAAGGAGATAAGCGATGCATTGGTATGAAAAATTAAATCAGTATTTTCCAATTGAGGAAATGAAATCGAAGGAACACATGGAAACCCTTTTAAAAGAAAGACAAGAGATTTATCATAAAGATGAAGGCCCGGGCCATGTGTTAATGTATGTTGAGCTTGATGAATTTGTTTTCATTGATTACTTATTTGTCTCAAAAGATACCCGGGGCCAAGGACTCGGTCATAAATTGATCGATAAGCTCAAGGAAAAAGGTAAGCCAATTATCCTTGAGGTCGAACCAGTTAATTACGAAGATACTGACACTGAAAAGCGACTTAAATTCTACAAGCGGGAAGGATTTGAACATGCCCGTACAGTTGGCTACAGAAGACGCTCACTTGCTACAAATCAAATAAATGAGATGGAAATCCTTTACTGGGCTCCAGATCACGCTCCAGAGGAACTTGTATATGAAGCGATGAAAAAAACATACAATATGATCCACACA
>DMSR01000238.1 GCA_003457145.1 Bacillus sp. (in: firmicutes) | reverse complement strand
CGCTAACGATTGCTGTACCAAGCTTTGTAGCGGCAGAGGGTCTAATATCGAATCAGGATAATACAAGTAATGTTCAAACACCTGTTGTTGTACAGCAAGGTAGCGGACAAACTGCCCTTGGTGACTGTACAGGTGAGGGCCCTAGAGGTGGAAAGGGCTTTGGCTCAGGCGGACAGATGGGTAAAGGCCAGGGAATGATGGGTAAAGGCCAAGGAATGATGGGGATGAAACGGGGACAAGGCGGTAATTTTGATGAAAGAAAGACTATGCTTCTTTCCCTTGTTGAAAAGTATAGTCCCGATACAAAAGACGATTGGCAAGCAGTAATTGAAAAACGTGATGAATTGAAAGATCAATGGCTAAGTCCGGAAAATGAGGAAGCAAGACAAACCTACATGGAAGAAAGGCAAGCAGAAATGCAAATTCTTAGAGATCAATTGGTAAAAGGGGAAATCACAAGGGAAGAAATGAGAGAAAGGATGATGAATCAGAAAGGCAATGCTGAAAACAGGGGAGTATATCTTGATCTTCAGGCAGCAGTGGATGCGGGCGACAAAGAACAGATTGGAGCACTTCTTAAACAAATGCTAGAAGAATTTCTAGAACGCAATGCTGAACTAGAGAATCGCCTTAAAGATGTAAAAAAATAAACGACTCTAAAATACGGTATCCTGTATAATAAAGGCAGAAAGGAAGGGACGGAGTTTTGCGTCCCTTTTTGTGTCGGGAGAGGATCAAAAATGCAATATAATGTTTATCTTGTTGAAGATGAGAAAAATTTAAACCAGGTCCTTACAGCTTATCTAGTACAGGAAAGCTGGAATGTGACCTCATTCAATGATGGGGCAATCGCCCGTTCTCGCATTTCTGAAGATCCGCAGCTTTGGATTCTGGACATAATGCTGCCTGGTATAGATGGTTATCAGCTTTTAAAAGAAATCAAGGCACACAATTCAAGGACACCTGTCATATTCATTAGTGCAAGAGATGCGGACCTTGATAGGATCCTAGGACTTGAGATGGGAAGTGATGACTACTTGGCAAAACCTTTTTTGCCAAGAGAATTAGTTGTCAGAGCTAAGAAACTCCTTGAAAGGGTTTATGGGACTGAAATGCCTGGATTTAATTATGGACCTTACCAGATTTTTGAAGAACAGAGATTAATTAAAGAAGGGCATTCACTAATCCCACTGACATCGAAAGAATATGATGTCCTATTGCTTTTTGCCAAAAATAAAGGACGAGCCTACGGGCGGGACGAGATCCTTTTCCAGGTATGGGGCAATAATTATTTTGGCTCTGATCGGGTAGTAGATGATCTCATAAGAAGACTAAGGAAAAAAGTACCTGCATTGAATCTTGAAACCATTTATGGATTTGGCTACAGGCTGGTGGAAGCTGATGAAAAATAAACCGATGTTCTTTCAAATATCATTTCTGTTTACCATTCTTGTTGTTTTGATTGGCCTGATTATAAGTACGATGGTGCCAACAACCCTCAGGTCTTTTTTTACCAATGAGATTTACAGGACAATAGAGGAAAGTCAGGAACTGACTACAAGAATAAACAGAAATGGCATGATGATGGGCGGAGGACAAGCGATGCGGTCTGTTCAGCATGTTTTCCTCGATGAGAAAGGGATCATATTGGGCGGGATGCCGTTCACTAATGATGCACTGTCATTATTTTACCAGCAGGGATTCAGACAAAGAGAAGCATCCAAGAGATACGAGGTTGAGCTAGAAGAAAATACGATGCTTTATGTCATATCGAAAAAAAAACTGTCTGGAGTACCAGTCCTCCAGATTTCTTTCATGATGGATACATATAGAAGCGAATTGGTCAGTACACTTCTTAAGAAGATTTACATTATCTTATTAATCGCGATTGTAGTGGGAATGGGACTTTCCTTTTTGTTTGCCAGGTGGCTGATTAAGCCTATCTACTCCATGAAGGAATCTGTAAGGAAATATGCAAACCGCAGATGGGATGAACCGATTAATCTTAATCGCGGTGACGAACTTGGCGTTCTAGCAGATTCAATTGAAAAAATGAGGACACAGTTAAAAGAACAGGATGAAGCACAGCAGTTTATGCTCCAAAACGTTTCTCATGATCTAAAAACACCTGTAATGGTAATAAGAAGCTTTGCAGAAGCACTTAAGGAAGGCATCTATCCAGCGGGATCTGCTGAAAGCACAGGTGAAATCATAGGAAGAGAGGCAGTCAGTCTGGAAAAAAAGGTTAAGGATCTTATTTACCTTACAAAGCTTGATTATTTAAGCAGGATTGGCCAAAAACCTGAAATGATAGAATTGAAACCTCTTATCAGTGAATTGGCAGAACGACTTCAACCTGTTCATTGCACAAGAAAATTGGAGCTTGATATCGAGGATGTCCAACTCCTGGGAGACTTAGATCAAATAAAAGTGCTATTAGAAAACTTAATTGAAAATGCGTTAAAATTCTCCAGTACCCGTATTGAACTTTCGGTCCACAAAACAGTGGATACCATTCAAGTAAGGTGTTTTAATGATGGCAGCCCCATCCCTGAAGAAATCATTTCCAAAATCTTTCAGCCCTTTATTAAAGGGGAAAATGGAAGCTTTGGATTGGGGCTGGCCATCATTTATCAAATCACACAATTGCATAAAGGCGAAATAATTGTCAATAATGAAGAGGGCGGTGTAGGGTTTTATTTGAAATTTCCACTGCATTGAGGCAATTTCTGGTCTGGCCATGAGGAAGAGGGTTTCCAACACAATCTTATTGTTTATGCTATACTACCTGTAAAGTGCCGACAGGAAAGGGAGATTATATGAAGGCGTTAGGATCATTACCAGATATAGTTCCCGCTGCGAACATACTTGAAAGCATCGGAGAGAATATTTTAATAGCAGATTTAAATTATAATGTGGTGTGGATCAATCCAATCGCTGCAAAGCTGTTATCTCAAG
>DMSR01000493.1 GCA_003457145.1 Bacillus sp. (in: firmicutes) | reverse complement strand
CTCTTCTTTTTGCATCCTGCGCATAGTCATAGTACGATTTGCTGTTGATGCTATTAAGATGAGTGGCCTTTGCCGTCATTGATTCCTCGGAGAAGCTCTTAGTATCGACCATTAGGCATTCATGACCATCGCTTTAAAGTCCTGGTCGAAAATCCTGGCTAAATGTTCAGGAACTGTCAGATAAACAAGACCGTTCCCTTCAAGCTTCGGAGAGTTCCCAAGAGGAACGGTCCGCCTGACCAGCTGGGAATACAGCTCCGGTTCTGATAGCTTTCTTTCAAAATGGGCATTAGCAAGAGTCTTAATCAGAGCAAGTGCCCCTGATACGTGTGGTGCAGCCATTGAGGTACCGCTTAAAGTTGCGTATTTTCCATTTAAATAGGTTGAAGTGATTCCTTCTCCAGGTGCCACCACATCTATTTCATTATGCGAATTAGTAAATTCAGATGTATTTCGGTCAAGGTTGATCGCTCCTACACTGATGACTTCGTTATAAGCACCTGGATAGGCGAATTCATTTGTTGTATCGTTCCCATCACCTTCATTGCCTGCAGCGCAAACAACGAGTATATCTTTGCTAACAGCTGTTTTTATCGCGTCATAAAGCTCAGGGACATCAGCCGGGCCGCCAAGAGACATCGAGATGATATCAGCCTTCTGTTCAATGGCATAGTGGATGCCTTCGATGATCCATTCGTATTTGCCGGAACCAGCCTTATTCAACACTTTTACGATTAACAGATCTGCTTCAGGAGCAACGCCAATTACACCCGCATTATTTTCCTGTGCCGCAATCGTACCTGAAACATGTGTTCCGTGGCCATTATAGTCATTATAAATACCAGGATTGCTGCGATCATCGTCGGTGAAATTACGGCCGCCAATGATTCGCTCCTCTAAATCAGGGTGGGTGATGTCACAGCCGGTATCTAATACTGCTACCTTGATTCCATTCCCTTTTGTCTTACTCCAAATTTTCGGCGCCTGAATTAATTCAACACCTTTTGGGATTTCTTTAATTTCCTCATTTTTCTCAATAACCTTATAAGGAATAACGCGAACATATTGCTCCATTTCTTTCCCTCCTTAGAGATAAAATTGAAGCCGGTTCTAGTTGTAATATTTATTTTAACAATTCAGACTACTTTTAGACAGTACCGTTAGTAGTGTTGTCTAAAAAGTTGATGTGACAAATAGATGAATGTGGGCTTTTTATCCTAATTCGGTTCACAATCGTTTACTATTGTTTCTTTTTTTTTAGTGATTGGCTAATGGAATTTTAAATTATATTCAGTAAACGACTGAGAAAACTGGAAAAGGAAACATCTTTGATTTTTGCATTACACCTGATGGGAGGTCGAACACTATCTTCAAGGGGTGAGATTAAATTGAACGTCGTAACGACCTTTATAGATAAAAAAAGAGAGAAACAAGTAAAGTATGAACGCTCCATGCTCCGTGAATTATCAATTAACATCCTGCAGAACAGGGTGAAACAATACTTTGGATCTTCCCAACTTACCTCCAGCCTGGTGATGAATTCAGGCATAGAGGAAGCGTGCTATGATGTAGCGATAGAGGCGTATTTACTCGGAGCGAAGTTTGGCCGGTTTGGCTATTATGGAGAGGCAATTGAAGCGGTAAAGTCCCGCTGTTATAAAGATGAAAGGCACTTGATCGATACCTTGTATAATTTTTTCCTCTTTTGGGGGAAGGGTGAAGAAGGTACAGAATCAGAGTCTCTTTACTATTTGTGTGAACAGTATGTCGACAGCTGGTGGAGAGAGGGATTTATGAAGAGTGAGAAGAAATATAAGTTAAGGATGCATTAGGCTTGGTTTGATACAGTTCTAAATCAATGACCTGTCCCATATAGTGTATTAACATGCATTAGTTGGGAAGGGGAATTCAGAGGGATGAGGAACAAACTCAGAATGATATTATTTGCAGCTGGCCTGGCCGGACTGTTCCTTATATTACAGTATGACTTTGCGGATAATGATTCATGGGAATCGTGGAACCTGCCCTTGTCCGGGAAAATTATATACCTGGATCCTGGTCATGGAGGAGTAGATCCCGGAGCAGGAGAAAAGGGTGCCTTCGAAAAGGACATAGCTTTAAGTGTATCCCTTAAATTGCGTGATTACCTCCAACAGCAGGGTGCACTCGTCATCATGACACGTGAAACTGATATAGATCTAGCCGATAAGGATTTAAAAGGATATAGCAAGAGAAAGGTCCAGGATTTAAGGAGGCGGTTGGATTTAATCAATGAATCAGAGGCAGACTTTTTTGCGACGATTCATCTGAATGCGATCCCTTCGTCGAGATGGAAAGGGGCACAGACATTCTACTCCACCCATTTCAAAGAAAATAAGCGAGCAGCAAAGTTAATCCAGGAAGAGCTGCGCAGGAACCTGGAGAATACAGACCGGAAAGCAAAGCCATCAAATGATATTTATCTGTTGAAAAACACCAATAAGCCCGGGGTGTTGATTGAAATTGGATTCCTTTCAAATCCTGAGGAAGAAGCGAATCTTAAACAGGATGCCTATCAGGAGCAGATAGCAGCATCAATTTTTGAAGGAATTCTCCGGTATTACACCGGGGAACGAAAATTCTGGGATAAATAAAGAAGGGTCTTCGGATCTTTCTTTTTTTATGGGTATAAGCTACCTGCCGGAAGCCAGTCATGATCGACTTCAGGATTATCAAAAATTAAGGTGCATATCGAAGACCGCATGATACCTA